>NZ_JBNPXS010000004.1:0-113049 GCF_050433185.1 Desulfitispora alkaliphila | reverse complement strand
CTCTTTTGATTCAATTTCAAATAATTCTTCAAAGGAAAATAGAACTTCTTGGAGAATATACAAAGTGACTTCCCTCCTTGTGGGTTTTCTTGTTTTGTCACTTGAAAATTTCTCCACATTGGGGTGAAGTCCTTTTTTATGCTATTGAAAACCTTATATATCAAGGGTTAATTAATTTGCAAAAGTCTCATGTATAAAATCTTGAAAAAAGATGAAAATAATTATAGACGAGTTTTTGGGAGGTTTAGCCTTGTGAGTAATATTTGTCCACTGTGTAATGGAATAAAAAACATAACAGCTACCTGTCCCTCCTGCTCCCACTTGATGAGAGATGGGGGAAAGCCAGAGGAGTACCTGGGTCCCTATAGTCCCTATGAAGAACAGCACTGGGAAACTGATGAAAAAAAAGACCAGGTATGCATTCACTTGCTATACTGCCCCAACTGTGGCACTGACTACAGAACTGAAATCGGTTGTATAGGTGAAAAATGAAAAGCAAACTTTTAAGTAAGCTGGGAAAAAAGCTCCAGAAAAAGTTGAGTTTTTCTAATACTCCTAAGGGGCAGGAAGAAAAGTTGGGGAATATTGGGGAAATTCCGGAGAAAATCAAGATATCTAATTCTTTAGAAACCAATCTAGAGACTATAAAGAAAGTCTTAGGGGATTCTCTGGATATAAACCTGCGCAGATTTAAAATAGGGAAAGGCAAGGGCATCGAGGGAGCAGCTATATGGTTGGACGGGTTGGTCGAAAATAAGATTATAAATGACAATATTATAAAAAATATAATGGAGGGTACAGAAAGCCTGGAAATTCCAATCCGTGGTGGAGGTAAAGAGGTCTTTGAGCAAATTGCGGAAAGGCACCTGAGCATTGGAGATATTAAACAGGTTAACAGTTTGAGTGATGTTATCTATGGCGCCCTCTCTGGCGATACTATATTCTTTTTAGATAGATTCCCTGAAGCCATTGTGGCTTCAACTAGAGGCTGGGTTGCAAGGGGGATTGAAGAGCCTGCCAGTGAGGTTGTGATCAGAGGCCCCCGAGAGGGATTTACGGAAACCTTAATCACCAACACATCCTTATTGCGTCGCCGATTAAAGAACCCTAACCTGCGGATCGAGAGTTTTCAGCTGGGCAGACAGAGTCAAACCGATGTAGCCTTAGTGTACGTTAAGGGGATAGTAAATGAAGAAGTATTAGAGGAACTAAAGCGTAGAATTAAACGGATTGACACAGATGTTATTTTAGAATCCTCCTATATTGAGGAAATGATTGAGGATGCTCCCTTTTCGATTTTTCCCACAATGGTAAATACAGAAAGACCAGATGCTTTAGTGGGTTCTTTGCTTGAAGGGCGAGTTGGGATCATGGTCGATGGGACTCCTTTTGTCTTGATAGTTCCCACTATCTTTTTTCAACTATTTCAGACACCAGAAGATTACTTTAATAGATACCCCTTGGCAACGTTCAGTCGTTGGCTGAGACTTATGGGACTAGCAGTTACCCTACTACTTCCGGCTACATATATAGCGGTGACCACATTTCATCCGGAGATGCTTCCCACTACCCTATTGTTAACTATTGCGGCTTCCAGGGAGGGGATACCCTTTCCCGCTTTTGTGGAAGCCTTAATAATGGAAATAACCTTTGAAGTGTTGCGAGAAGCGGGAGTGCGGATGCCTAGGCCTGTGGGGCAGGCGGTGAGTATTGTGGGCGCATTAGTTATAGGAGATGCGGCTATTTCAGCAGGGATTGTATCGCCACCCATGGTGGTAATTGTGGCAGCCACAGCCATAGCCTCTTTTTTAATTCCCAATCCAGAGGTGGTGGGATCGGTGAGGCTGTTGCGCTTTGGAATGATGCTATTGGCTGCCTCTATGGGACTTTATGGAATAACAATTGGATTACTTTTCATTCACATCCATCTAGTTTCCTTGAGGAGTTTCGGAATTCCCTTTATGTGGCCGATTGCTCCCTTTAACTTAACAGGTTTGCGGGATGTATTAGTGCGAGTACCCCATTGGGGTTTTCGATTTAGACCTGATATATTCACCTGGCAAGGGCAAGAGAGACAGCGCAGTGGCAATAACAGGCCCAGAAAGCCAAAATAAAGAAAAGGTGAGTTAAATGTCAATAGACGGCAGGATAAATGCCAGGCAGCTGGCCTGGCTGGTAATAACTATCCAGACATCAGTTGTAATAACTTTGGTGGCCTCAATTGATGCAGGAGCTCGGCAGGATGCCTGGATTTCTGAGTTGTTGGGGATGCTTTTAATGATTTTTGCAGCGTATGTAATAATCACCACAGGACTTCGCTTTCAAAATAAATCACTGTATCAGTATCTGCCCTTGGTATACGGAAAGGTGTTGGGAACTCTGTTAGGCTTAGGATACTTGTGGTTTTTTCTATTCATGACCGCTACCCTGGTAAGGGAATTAGGAGAATTTATACTTACGGTTTTTATACCCGAAACACCTATAATAGTTGTTATAGGGATGTTTGTACTCACATGTGCCTATGGGGTTTACATGGGTATAGAGACTATAGTTCGAATTAACGATATTCTACTACCTGTGGTGCTGTTGATGATTTTTTCGTTGTGGCTATTAGTGTTTCAAGAGGTAAACTTTGATAATCTAAGGCCGGTAGTCTTGGAGACGGGTCCTATACCCATTATTAGGGGAGGAATAGTTGTTCTGGCTGGATTTATGCTGGGGATAGCCATTGCTGTGCTATTTCCCTATGTGGAAAAAAGAGCCCTTGCATTTCCCTTTGTGACAATAGGTTTGTTGGTTAAGGGATTTATTATCGCTACCACTGTAGTGTTTGTTATTGGTGTGCTAGGAGTAAACCAAGCTGAAATGGTTAACTTTAAGGGATTGTCTTTGGTCAGGATTATTTCAGTAGCGGACTTCTTTGAGCGCTTGGACCCATTGGTAATGCTGGTATGGGTGGGAGCTTTTTTTATCAAAGTGTCCGTTTTCTATTACTGCTTTGTAATAGGGGTGGGGCAAATTTTGAAGACAGAGAAGGTTACTCGCTTGGTTTTGCCCGCTGCTGCGCTGATTATCGCTTTGAGTATAGGAAGCTTCGAGAATTTTTCCCAGCTTATGGATTTCCATCAGCGGGGAAAAGTATTACACAATTACTTTTTTATATTGGTAATTCCAGTCACAACTCTTTTTTTAGCGATAGTTAGAAATAAAAAAGAGGAGGGGGGCAGGTGAGGCATATGAGAAAGTTGCTATTACTTATTGTCATGGTAGGGGTTCTGGTTGCTACTGGAGGATGCTGGAATAAAGTTGAGTTAGACGAGCGCATGTTGATCTTGGGGGCTGCAGTGGACAAATCTCCGTCAGTTGAAGGCAAATTTATGGTAACAATAGAAGCTGCCAATCCCCTAGAGGCTGTGTCTCCTATGGCAGGAGGAGAGGGAGGCGAGGAGGAAGGTGCCTCTTGGCTTCTGACCGGCTCGGGCTGGACTTTTTGGGATGCCATATATAATTCACTTCAGTTAAGCCCTAGAAGACTATTTGGGGCTCACCAACAAGTGCTAATAGTGAGTGAGGAGCTAGCCAGGGAGGGCCTAGCTCGTGTAATAGATTTTCACTACAGAAATTGGGAGTTGCGGAGAACTGTGTGGTTAGTCATTGCTAAAGATAGCTCCGCTAAAGATACTATCAGTATTAATCATAAAATTGGAGGTATAACATCTAATGAGATTAGTGAGATGATAAATGCTAGTACGGCAGCATCTAAGGCTGTACAGGTGCGTGTGGTAGATTTTATAGACCGATTACTCTGTGATAAAGGTAGTGCTATAGCGGGCAGGATTGAGAGCTTTGAGGAAGAGGACGAAGATGAGGGCGTAATACTTCGTTATACAGGTGCTGCTGTGTTTAAAAAAGACAAGTTAGTAGGTTGGTTAGATGAAAGAGAGGCTAGGGGGCTTAATTGGATTGAGGGGATGCTGGAAAGTGCAATCCTGGTAGTAAAGTGTCCAGATGACCCAAAAAGAGAGGTGAGCGTTGAGGTTCTTTTTGCTCACCCCGAGGTTGAAATTCAGTTTGAGGGCGATGAACTGAATGTGACTATTTTAATAGATGTAGAAGGGAATATTGCGGAAATAGAGTGTGACAGGGGATTTATAGTTGAGGAATTTGTTGAACAGATTGAACGGAGAATGGCAACTGTGGTGAAAGGAGATATAAATGCCACACTAGCTAAAGCACAAGAACTGGAAAGCGATATTATAGCACTGGGTAGAGATGTACATAGGGCTGATTTTCGTCGCTGGCAGGAATTAGAAGAGAATTGGGATGATACCTTTGCAAATTTAGATATAAATGTGGACGTGCGAGCTGAAATCAGACGGATAGGGTTGATGAAATGATGAGGGGAAAGAATATAGCGCTACTAATAGCAGTATTAGTAATCCTATTGCTAGCGGTAGGGTGTTGGAATAGAACAGAATTAGATGAGAGGGCGCTCGTAATGGGTTCGGCTCTTGACAAAGCTCCCGCTGTGGAGGAAAAATACATGGTCACAGTTGAAATAGCTAATCCCGCAGATTTAGTGAGTCCACTGGCTGGAGGAGGAGAAGGGGACACTCCCTCTTGGATTATCTCCAGTACCGGTTGGACTGCTTTTGATGCAATACGAAACTTTGTGATGCAGGTTAGGCGCAAGCTTTTTTGGTCTCACAGTCAAGTTTTTCTCATTGGTGAGGACTTGGCCCGGGATGGGATCAAACCAATTATTGACTTATTTATTAGGGATGAAGAACTTAACAGAACCATGTGGATTATAGTATCTAAGGGTTCTGAGAGTAGAGAAATTTTGGAGATTGAACACCTCCTGGGTGGACTCACATCAGATGCGCTGGATTCTCTAGTGCAAGCCAGTAGAATCAGCTCTCAGGCAGTTCAGGTTAACATCTCAGATTTAGCAAAACAGCTCACCGATGAGAGCAGGGCATTAGTTGTGGGCAGGGTAGAATTAGTAGGTCAGGAAGAAGAACAAGAGGAAACTGCTGAGGAGCAGGGCAATGGGGGTAATGAAGAAGGAGAAGTAGCAGAAACGGAAGATGGCCAACTCTTGCGGTATACAGGGGCAGCGGTACTAAAGGAAGATAAGTTGGTAGGGTGGTTTGATCGTAAAGAAGCCCGAGGATATAACTGGATAACCAACAATGTGGGCAGAGGGATTTTCCTAGTTGAATGCGATGAAGAACAGGGACGGCGAATTGCAATCAACGTGTTGTTCTCCCAAGCAGAAATGGAAGTGGAATTTGTCCAGGGCAAACCAGTAGTCACCATTGAAGTAGAAGCAGAGGGTGATATTGGCGAAGTCATGTGTCAGCAATTTGATCCCATGGACTATGATCAGATGAGCAGAATAGAGAGCAGGTTTGCTGAAATCATTAGAAATGAAATCAAGGCTTGCCTGGATAAATCCAGAGAATTGGAAGCGGATGTAATAGGCCTAGGGCGACAGATAAATATCGAGAATCACAGGGTGTGGAGAGAGTTGCAAGATGATTGGGATGAAATATTTTCAGAGATAGACTTTGAAATAGTGGTCAATGCGGAAGTGAGGAGAATGGGCTTAATAGAGAAAAGCTTTGGAGAAATAATCAGATGAGAGGAGAATAGCTAAATGGGACTTGTTTTATTAGCTTTTTTGATTATTTTAATCACTCATTTACCCAGTCTTTTGAAAACAGGTAATAGGGAGAGGGGGGCCTTTGCGGTGATTTGGCTTTCAGGTATAGCGTTATCCCTGTATACTCTTGCAGGCCACACTCTTCCCATTCCCAGTGTTCTTAATACAATTTACGATTCATTACCCCTATTCAGCCCGTGAGCAGGGGCGTGCTCAGGAGGAGTAGGTCCCTGGGGCATACCGGGGTTTTCAGGTCTACCTGGAGCCGCCGGATTGCCAGGTGTTTCAGGTCTTCCGGGAGCTTGGTTTATCGGTCTTTTTTCTTTATCTTCTTTTTTATTTTCTTTTTCTCGCAGTTTTTCTAATGCCCTTTTAGTTTCATTTTGTTCAAAGTCTTTTTGCTTATTCGTTTGCTTTAGTTGGCGAACTATTTGTCCTGGTGGGATGCCATTTGCTATGAGCACTTTGTTTAGCTTACTTCGCTCTAGCTCATCTGAGCTGACTTGGATTCCCTTTTCAGAAAGAATTTCCTGAATATAAGCCTTGTTCAGGGAAGTGTTTTCTTCCTTGGCAGAATTCCAGTCTGTAGCTGTTCCCTCTCTTACCCCTACCTGAGCCCCAATATTATGAGTTTCTAAAGAGAGTACAATACTATTTTCTACCTGGGAAATGACCGGTTCAGTAGCATCTTCCTCCTGGGTCTCATGGGAAACTAAAGTTGCTAGTACCAAGTTGTTTACCTCGCTAAAATAGAGAAGGTCCTGGGACTTTTGCACAAGTGCATCCATGACAGCGGGTAAGTTTTGTTTTGGCTCTAGGGCGGCAGTTTCCAGCAACACTTTGCCGTCGTTATTTTTTGATTCAGCATGTATTAACCTGAGCTCACTATCTAAATGAAGCTCTATACTGGGGTTAATATCTATTGCTACCACATAGCTAACTTCAGGTGGAAGTGACATAACATCCGAGAATTCCTTCTCTTCCACAGGAGCTACAGGAGTAGAATGACTTGGATTTTCAGCTACCTGATTGCCTCCATTTGAATGCAAGAACCAGTTGGCTGTTCCAATCATGAAAAACATAATAGCTGCTGTCACTGGAAGAAGCCAACGATTCCACTGGAAGGACCGGCGCTTAGTAGGTACAGCTTTAGGAGAGGGTGGGGAAACGGCCACTTGATCACCCACCTTGGGGGTATCTTGGGGCAGAGGAACTTCCCAGAAATCTCCCTCTTGAGTAACTACAAGCATTGTACTCTCTTTGATTTTCATTACCAGGGCTTGGTTTTTTTTACTCATTTGTACGCACCTTCTCTATCCATGTTTATTTGAACAAAAGATTGCAAGTGATATAATTCCTCAGTCATTATCAGGGCTATTGCTATAATATAGCGTCTCCCAAGTTGTAATATCTTTTTACTAAAGCCAGTTTTTTTCTCCAACTCCTTTACTGGTAGTTGTTTATTAGTCTTTAACTTTGCAAGCAATTCTTTGTCTAGACACAAAGCTTTGGCAATTTGGTGTAGTCTCTCCTTGGTATCTCGGTGCTTGGGTGAGGAGGCCACTAAATCTTCTATATTAAAGCCGTACTTTAATAAGAGCTCTTGAAAAGCCAGGAGCTCAGTAGCTCTGTCCGCATTGTCTTCGTCCCGGTGGTGATACTCTGCGCTCAGAGCAGGTTTAATTTCTCCTCCCTGGTCGGGAAGACTAGAAAGGGGCACGTGCCTGTGTCGGCCTTCTACCCGGAAGTAATCTATTAAGCTGTTTTTTATCACAGTCTTGGCGAAGCTGGTAAAGGAGCTCTTACTAGTGATATCAAAATTATCTATGGCCTTATTAAAGGCAATTAAGGCAATGCTCAACTCGTCATCATTGGACCAGTCCAGATAGCGCCGGCACTGTTCGGAAGCAATTTTAGTTATAAAGGGCTTATACTGAGCAATCAGTTTGTCTCTGGCTTCAGCATCTCCCTGTTGTGCGCTAGATAATAATTTCAAATCAACTGTTTCCATGTTTACACCTCTAATATAATTATACGATAAGGGAAAGATAAATTGGGTAGTATTATAATAAAAAAACCTTTTCAATATGGTTTTTTAGTGTTAAAATTATTTCCAAGATAGGAAACAATATTGGAACTTTGAGGAGCGCATTTATGAAAATAGGTTGCCATGTATCAATAGCTCGAGGGCTATATAAGGCAGTGGAAGAAGCTGTAGCAATAGACGCCAATGTAATTCAGATCTTTTCTCGCAATCCCAGAGGTGGCAAGGCAAAGCAGCTAGACCAGGCAGAAATTAATCGGGCTTTGGAACTAGCTGAAAGCCATGGAGTAATGATAATTAGTCATGCCCCATATACCATTAACCTGTGCTCGAATAAAGATGATGTGAGAAAGTTTGCTGTGGATGTTTTAACTGAGGACTTACAGCGAATGGAGACTTGTGGTGCCAACTACTTAATAGTTCACCCAGGTAGTCATGTGAACCAAGGCAGAGAACAGGGAATTGAATATATTATTCAGGGGATTAACTCTGTCATGGATAACTATCATGGAAAAACCACATTGTTACTAGAGACTATGTCTGGCCAAGGGACTGAAGTTGGTAGCGACTTTGCAGAAATGGAAGCCATCCTGGGCCAGGTAAATCAACCAGAGCGAGTGGGGATTTGTATAGATACTTGCCACTTGTTTGCAGGAGGTTATGCCGTTAAGGAGCCAGACTTATTAATAGAGCAAATATCGGCACGAGTTCCCATAGAAAAGATTAAGGTTGCCCACTTGAACGATTCAATCAAACCTTTTGGCAGTAATCGTGACAGGCACGCTCCATTAGGAGATGGGGAGCTGGGATGGGAAGCAGTGATGGGGTTTGTCACACACACCCAGCTAAAGCACTTACCTTACATATTGGAAACCCCAGGGGGACTTGATAATTACCGTAAAGAGATAGCTGAGATAAAAGGTAGAATAAAAGAAATCCAAGAAAAGAGGTGAGTACATATGCAATTCATTTATGACGGAATGTCTTATCACTTGGATACTGGTGCGGTTTTGAGGGATTTGGAACTGATATACATCAAGGCTTTGGAGCGAGAGCCTTATGAAAAACTAGGTGATGAACAAAAATTCTTACTGGATGTGGCATGGAACTATTTTGGTGCTGAACTGGTGGAGAATAAAACAGAAAAGACTAGCGGTAATATGGGCAAGCATTTATATGACATGATGTTGCTGGGGTATGTGGAAAACCTAAAGGTGGATGGCGAACGAGGAGAATTAATCTTTGAGCTTTCCCGTCCGGTTTTGGTAAACTGAGTTAAGGGCGTTTTGCTAGTTGAGTGCTGGCAAAGCGCTTTTTTTTAGCTTGTGGAGAAGGAAAATGTTTAGCTGTGTAGAATAAATTAACCTATAAAATTTAGACTTAGATTAGTTTTTTATTATTTGGAGGTAGAAAGAAAGATGGAGTACGTATTTTTAACCTTTGCTATGTTTGTGAGTATGCTAGCTTTTCTTGTGACCTTTGTCAGCTTTCTCCTGTGGAGGAAACATCAAAGTGATGGAGAACTGAGGGATTATTGGTTTAGGAAAGTGCGTTTTTACGTTATTTACTTTTTGGTTTCCCTGATACCTACGTTTTTGTTTATTGAAGTTTTCAACCGACATCACTACTACTAAAGTGCTAATTTGGACATACTTGTAATGAGACTAGTGACAGCACTGAAAGAGGTGGAAGTGTGAAAGAAAAAATTGTACTAAAGCGAACTCAGGGACGGGAAGGGTTGTTTGACCTATTCTATCAGGCTACTCAGAAAATGATGGAGGAAAGCGAAAAGAGCGAAGATAAAACTGAAGAGACTAAGATTTTGCACTAGCCTTTGGCAATAGCCAAGGGCTTTTTTTTGCCCAATAAAGGAAGATTGAACCAACTGGAGAAATATGAAGTAATAGTAAATTGGGAGGGTAATTTTATGAGAAACAAAGGCAAGTTAGTGGGTGAATTAATAACAGCAATTTCATTAGCTTTAGACTTGGAAGAAGATGTGAAGCTTTATCACGCATGGCGTGTAGGAGTCCTGGGGCAGGCCATGGCAGAGCTGGTAAAACCTGAGTTGAAGGTGCCCATCTTTTACGCTGGACTTCTTCACGATGTGGGAGCCATCGGGCTAGATGACCATGTAGTTCACTATCCCACAAAAGAAGAACAGCTTGTGATACCCCAAATTGTGGGGCACTGTCACAAGGGAGCATCTATTGTTGGTGCATTACCTGGACTAGAGGAAGCAAAAGAAATGATTCTAGATCATCACGAGTGGTACGATGGTTCGGGCTACCCTGTGGGGAAAAAGGGAGATGAAATTTGTTTAGGTGGACAGATACTGCGTTTAGCTGACTCCTTTGATCTATGGGTCAGGTATAACCCTAACGCTACTAAAACAGAAATTTTGGCTAAAGCTCAAAAGGGAATTGGCACTGAGTACTCAAGAGAAATCTATGACCTTTTTGCAGAAACCATTGCCAGGGGGACTTTTTTTCACAAGTTGACGCGAGAAAATAGCTTGGTCTTTCATGTAAGCCAGATAAGGGAGCAAATGGAGCTGGAAATAGAGGCTAGTAGCTTTACCTTGGATAACACTTTAAAAGTCTTTGCTCGAGTGATTGATACCAAACACAGCTACACTAAGGGTCATTCGGAAAGGGTCGCCAGCTATGCCAGTGATTTAGCCAAAACCATGGGTTTTAATGAGGAAACAGTTATTTTGGCTAGGCATGCTGGTTTATTGCACGATGTGGGGAAGCTTGCAGTTCCCAGAAAAACACTGGATAAGCCAGGTAGACTTGAACCTCAGGAGTTACAAATAATAAAAATACATCCCCTATTTACAATGGAAATTTTGGAGTATGTAGGTGAGTTGGCTCATTTTGCACCCATATCCGGAGCTCATCATGAGCGGGTTGATGGGCTGGGATATCCCGATGGGCTAAAGGGATATGAAATACCTTTACTGGGGCGAATAATGGCAGTGGCAGATGCCTTTGATGCTATGACCACCAATCGTCCTTATCAGAGGACCAGAAGTTTTAGTGACGGCTTAGAAATTCTTAAAGAGAATGCAGGCACTCAATTTGATAGTCAGGTAGTGGAAGCGGCCATTGCTACCTTCGATTAAGCGCATTTTTTACCCACCACTAGCTTATAATAGTAGAGACGTTTACCGCTGTAAAAGGAGGGGTTGTCATGGGTCAGGAAGTGATGACAGTGCCGGAGCCGATTGAGCAGGTTAAATATAGACTTACGGGCAATCAGTGGATTGCCATTCCCGAGATACAAGAGGATGGGACAATACTCAGTATTAATTGCGCCCATTTGCGGGGCAATGGTTTGTTGGAATTTAACGGTGGAGCAGAGCCCTTTTTAAAGCCCAGGTTTTTAGTAGAGGGAAAAGATATTACAGAGCAAAATAAATTAAGCTGGTATATGTGTGAGCACTGGATTCCTGCCTTCCAGGGAGAAGATCAGGGAGGCCAGGTGCGCTACGGGGGTACTATCCTAACTCCCCAGAACGAAAAGGGATTTGTATACAGGCTATGGTGTCGCAACCAGGGGAACAAAGAGTTAAAGCTGGGTGCCCAAATAGAGGGGTACTGGGCGGAGACAAACCAAATAGTCTTTGAAAGTCATCCCTTAAATGCTGTCAACAGGGTCTTATGGAAAGATTGGACCAACACATTGGTGCTTGAAACTCGACCTGACACGGGGTGGATGGCTTTGGGCATTTTAGTGGATCACGAGACCAATGTGCGCAAATGGCAGGAGGGAGTATCTGAAAAGGGGCATAGTTTTGTCCTAGGAAAAGAAATGGGTATTAAGCCAGGTGAAGAGCTGATCTTTGACTTCATTGTAGGTGTCAACAGTGAGGCAGATGGAGCGGCAGTGGCAGCCGTTCATATAGCTCGACGGGGTTTTGGCTGGCTAAAGGACTCAACTGAATCTTGGCTCAGAAGCAGGAGCTTGAAAGTAGACAACAGCAAACTAAAGGGTGGAACCAAGGCCACTTTAGAGCCAGTCCTCAATCGGAATTTATTCTTTAACTACTTTTATACCACTGCTCGGACATTAGACAGTGGCCATATAGTACTTCTGACCTCTAGAAGCAAGCGCTATTATGTGAGTGGTGCTTATTGGGCTAGAGATGCTTTTTTGTGGAGCTTTCCCGCTATTCTATTAGTAGATCAAGAGTGGTCGAGACAGGTGCTAGAAACTGGTTTCACTCGCTACGGTGAAAATGGTCCTTTTCACAGCTGTTACCTGAACGGTCAGGTGCTGTACCCGGGTTTTGAATTGGATCAATTAGCCGCCTATTTTATTGCTCTCAATCAGTACATTGAGGCCTACGGAGACTTGGATTTGACTGAAGACTGGGTGGTAAAGGGGGCAGAAGCCCTAGAAAAAATACTGTGGCAGCATCATAACCACGAGCTCTACCTCTTCTCCACCTTTTTGGACCCATCGGACGATCAGGTGAAACACCCTTACCTTACCTATAGCAATGTGTTGGTGTGGAAGGCCCTTTCGGTGCTACAAAAAATATATAAGGCCAACAATAATACAGTTAAGGTGCGCCATCTAGACGGGGTGGATCGCCTTCTGAAAAAGGCAATTCAACAGCACTGTGTGATAAAAGGACCTGGGGGGCAAATGTACGCATGGGCTGTCAATGGGAAGGGAGATTATCAAATTTACGATAACCCGCCTGGAAGCCTTTTGCTACTACCTTATTACGGCTTTTGCTCACCAAAGGATAAAGTATACAAGAATACTCTGGATTGGATTTACTCAAAGGATAACCAGTATAGCTATTGGGAAGGCTCGTTTCCAGGACTGGGAGGAATCCACGCTCCCTATCCCTGGGTTATGAGCCACTGCAATGGTTTATTAGCTGGGAAAATAAAAGAGGGACTTGAATTTTTTTCCCGGGCAGAAATGGATGGGGGCTATGCCTGTGAAACAGTGGACGGAGAAAAGGGGATTGTCAAAACGGGAGGGCACATGGCCTCCTGTGCTGGGTTTGTAGCTTATAGTATTTACAGCGCTGTGGGACAAAAAGCGGGGGGAAATAGATGAATATAAGATTTTGGCTAGGAAGATATGAGGGAGTAGCAAAATCAGAGGACTTACTAAAAACCATAGCTAGGCGGATTCATGCAGTAGGAGCCGGGGGTGACACCAGTTGCCCCCAGCTATTAGTGTTGCCCTCCACTAGCATAAAATTATCTCAACCAGAGGCGGACAAACTCATAGCAGAAATAAGTGAGATGGCAGCCCAAGCATCCCTTTACATAGTACCGGGGAGCCTTTTAGTAAAGGAGAAGTCAGGGGAGATAAAGCGGCAGTCGGTCATGATTTCGCCTCAAGGGCAAGTTGTACTTTTAGCCACGCAAACTCACCTGCAACCAGAAGAGCGAGAGTTGGGGCTGCAGCAAGGCACTGACATCAGCATTGGGGAAACTGAGTTTGGGAAGGTGGCAATTTTGCTCCACACCGATATATTTATCCCAGAGCTGTGGCGCATATATGCCCTGAAGGGAGTCAAGCTAATGGTGTGCTTATCCGCTGTGCAAAAACCCTACACACATTGGAAACAGTTATCCGGGGCCTGGCAAAATGTTCAGCAGAATCAGGTTTTTGCTCTAGAGTCAGCTTTAGGAGGAGAGCATTTTGAGAAAGCCTATGAGGGCAAGGTGGAAGCTTATGGTCCCTGTGAAATCACACCAGGGGAGGAGGGATTTTTAGAGCAGGAATCAGCTGCTGAGAATTTGGCCACAGGGAAGGTGCAGCTAGGGGAGTTAGAGCAGGTTAGAGCTCAATACCCTCTGCTACAACAGTTAAACGCTCCACTGTACAATCAGTGGTTGCCCCGAATATATAGGGGGGATTTCAGTTGAAGCTTACAGAAAAGGCCCTGCTTCAGTGGCTAAAGTGGCGCAGTAGACCCAGGGCCATTGAAAAGCAAGTAAAGCAATTAGCTAGGAAAGACAGAATAACCCCTGTAATAAAAAAGAGGGATGAAATAGCTACTGATAGGGTTACAGTGGCGGCCATACAAAGTGAACTGATTTTGACTAAAACCTCTGCTCTTTATGTGGAAGAGATGTACAGGCTTACTAAAGATGCTGTAGCTAAAGGTGCTCAGTTGGTGGTATTTCCTGAGGACAATGCTACACAGCTATTGGGTTTGCTTCCGGGAATAGATAAAATGGCTCAAGGTGATATGAGCTCGGCTCTAGAAAAAGTGGGAGGACCTGAGGTTAAGATTGGTCATGTTTTCTCCTATTTGAGCCCAGTGACTGAGCAGGTAGTGAGCAGTACATTCTCAGCTCTAGCCCAGCAATTTGGAGTCTACATTATGACAGGCAGTGCCATTGTGGCAGAAGGGGAGCGAGTGGTCAACAATGCCTATCTTTACGGGCCCGATGGTAGTCTAATAGGCAGTCAAACCAAAGCACACCTGCTCCCCTTAGAGCGTGAGTGGGGCATAGAGTGCGGCTGTGAGCTCAAGGTCTATCAGACTCCCTTGGGCGGAGTGGCTTTTCCAATCTGCATGGATGCAACATACTTTGAGACTTTCCGCATTTTGTGGGCTCAAGGGGCAGAATTGGTGCTTCTTCCTACAGCTAATCCTGATGAGTACAATTACCACAAGGCCATGCGCGGGATTTGGCCTCGGGTGCAGGAGACTCCAGTTTATGGCGTTCAGAGCTGCTTGGTGGGGAACATATTCGGCCTAACCTTGACGGGGAGAGCGGGGATTTTTGCCCCTATGGAACTAACTGAAGGGGGCGATGGCATTTTGGCAATGGCTACAAGCCATCACCGGGAAGAAATTGTGGTAAGTACTATAAATATGGATAAGCTCCGAGAATTCAGGAAAAAATATGCTAGAGTCTTTAACAGTCAGTTATATGATAAATACTTTCCGCATATCTACAGTGAGAGGCAATAATTTTATTAGAGAGGGGAGATTTTTTTGACGATCAAATTTGGAACAGATGGATGGCGGGCTATAATGGCTCAGGACTTTACCTTTGGCAATGTGGAAATTGTAGTGCAAGCAGTGGCAAACTATCTCATTGCAGAGGGTTTGAAAGATAAAGAAATAGTGGTGGGATATGATAATAGATTTCTTTCACCGGAGTTTGCTCAGCGAGCGGTGGAGGTTCTAGCGGGTAACGGCATCAAGACATTACTGGGGGCAAAAGCAATGCCTACGCCAGTGACCGCCTTTGCCATTGCGCACAATAAAGCGGGTGGTGCTCTGATGTTTACGGCTAGCCACAATCCCTCAATGTATAATGGGATTAAGTTTATCCCCCATTATGCTGGGCCAGCTCTACCTGAGGTAACTGATAAAATTGAAAAGCAGGTAAGTGCGGTGACCGAAAAGAGAGAGATAAACGGATTGGACTATGATGAAGCCGTAGCTAAGGTCATGGTCACTGAAATAGACCCAAAGGCAGAATACTTTGCTCAGATAAAAACCCTGTTGGATATAGAGGTAATTTCTCAAGCTAAGCTAAAGCTTGCCATAGATCCCATGTACGGTGCAGGAGTGGGCTACATGGAGGAGTTAGCAGCAGATTTAGGCTGCGAAGTAGAAGCAATTAACTCCTATCGAGATCCCCTCTTCGGGGGAAAAATGCCTGAGCCCTC
Source organism: Desulfitispora alkaliphila (assembly GCF_050433185.1). Taxonomy (NCBI): domain Bacteria; kingdom Bacillati; phylum Bacillota; class Desulfitisporia; order Desulfitisporales; family Desulfitisporaceae; genus Desulfitispora; species Desulfitispora alkaliphila. Next base: position 97,669 of record NZ_JBNPXS010000004.1, on the reverse strand, counting down.
AGCTAAGGTGCTCACTGAGTTGACAAAAATGATGGAGACAGGAAAGTATGATCTGGGCTTGGCCCTAGACGGCGATGCGGATAGATTTGGCATCATTACTGCCAATGGGCGCTATGTAACTCCTAATCAGGTGATTTCACTTCTATATATCCACCTATTGAAGAAGGGAATAACTGGCTCGGTAACAAAAACCGTATCCACAACTCAATTGCTCAACCGAATTGCAGAGAGAAACGGATATGAAGCTCTTGAGACGCCAGTGGGCTTTAAGTACATCGGTCAGAATTTAATGGAGAAGGGTTGTGCAATCGGAGGCGAGGAAAGCGGTGGCCTGAGTATAAAAGGGCACGTTCCGGAAAAGGATGGAATTTTGGCCTGCCTCTTGATAGTGGAGTTAGTGGCCGCAACTGGCAAAGGTCTTGAACAGCTGATTGCAGAGATGGACAGTGAATTTGGGCTTTTGGTAAACAGACGTTTGGACATAGAGTGCAAACCCTCAGAAAAAGAACGAGTTCTGAAAAAACTGGAAAGTTGGCGCCCAGATACCATAGCGAGAAAACCAGTGGTTGAGGTAATTACAGTGGATGGTATCAAGTTTGTCTTAGAGGACGGAAGCTGGGTGCTAGTGAGAGCATCTGGAACTGAGCCCCTGTTCCGCATTTACGGCGAGACAGAGACAGTGGAAGATTTAGATACCCTACAAGATGCGGTTAAGTTAGAATTAGGCTTATAATCTATAAAAAGAAGAAAGCAAAGAAAGTAAAAAGGTAGAAGAAGAGCCCAACAGGCTTTCCTTCTACCTTCTTCTTTTTATACCATAGAAAAGTATAGTTGCGCCCCTACCTGAAGAAATAATCCTCTTCTTCCTTTGACATTTGGCCGTAGCATTCAACACACACTTCTCCTTTGGAGGTGGACACACTTTGGTTTACCTGTAGGCCTATATCAGTGGATAAGGGGAAATACTGTCCACACCTAATGCAATTGGCTTTACTCATCTCTCCACTCTCCTTTCCTAATTTACAAAGTATTCTGCAGGAATTATTGTGTGTATAATAGCAGGAAATATACTATTAGTTGTAGAAACTTTAAGCAAATTCCCAAGACTTATCATCCAATTGTGCTAGAATGTAGAAAGGGAACGTGATTATATGATTGATCAAAATATAAATGACCCTAAGCTCTTAGATAAAATTGTGAAGGATACCATAGAAAGTATAGAAAAGGGAAGACAGCAGATTTACGACATTGCTGAAAGCGCCCGCAGCGAGTACGAACGGGTGGCAAAAGAAGTGGAAAAGTTAAAAGCCAAAGTAATTGAAGCTATTGAGCAAGTGGAGCGCATGGATCGAGAAGAGCGCAGAGGACGAGTGGAGCTCATGGAAGTTAGCCGCAACTTTCGTAAATATGCAGAGGAAGATGTGCGCAGGGCATATGAGATGGCTAAGAATGCTCAAGTACAGCTATCTTTAGCCAGGGAAAGGGAAAACAACTTGCGGATTAAGCGAGATGAGCTGGAACTAAGTCTAAAAAACTTGGAGTATATGGTGGAAAAGGCAGAAGGGTTGATTTCGCAGATAGGGGTGGTACTTGAGTATCTTGGAAGTAACCTGCAAAAGATAAGCAACCAAATAGAGGGTGAACAGCAGCGGAAGAACTTTAGTATGAGCATTATTAGAGCTCAAGAAGAGGAGCGTAAGCGGGTAGCTCGGGAAATTCACGACGGTCCGGCTCAGGATTTGGCCAACATAGTCATTCGGGCAGAAATGTGCGAGAAGCTGTTGCAGATAAAACCTCATGAGGTGGAAGGAGAGCTCAAGGAGTTGAAGTGGATGGTGCGAGAAAGCTTGAAGGATTTGCGTAAAGTGATATTTGATCTGAGACCAATGGCACTAGACGACTTGGGGATAATCCCCACTTTGAGGCGATACATATCAGAGTTTGAAACCAGGGAAAACATGATTGTCCACATGGCCTTTCACGGAGAAGAACGGCGCTTTAATTCTGCTATAGAAGTTACTGCCTTTCGCGTAATCCAAGAGGCACTAAACAATGTTAAGAAACACGCTAAGGCAGATAGGGCCAAGCTTAGGCTAGAGATTACAGAAGAGGTTCTAAACATTAGTATTGTAGACAATGGCAAAGGATTTTCTGTGGAAGAGGCAATGGACGGGGGCGGAAGAAGTCGCTTTGGCTTGATAAGCATGAAGGAGAGATTAGACTTACTGGAGGGTCGATTTGAAATAAAATCAGAGCCAGGTAAGGGAGCTGAAATAAGAGCATCTATCCCACTAAAAGACGAGCAGGTGATGACAAGTGAAAAAGATTAGAGTAGTGATAGTAGATGACCACATTTTGATACGGCAGGGATTACGAAAAATTCTAGAGTTAGATCCAGTAATTCAGGTTATAGATGAAGCAGGCGATGGCCAAGGTGCAATCAATGTTGCTAGAGACACAGATTGCGAAGTAATGTTAATGGATATTAATATGCCAGGCATAAATGGAATAGAGGCCACAAAGGTGATAAAAAGAGAGTGTCCCCAAGTAAAGATTGTAGCCTTAACTGTGCATGATGACGAGGAATATATATCGGAGCTAATTAAGGCTGGAGTATCCGGATATTTGCTCAAGGATATAAACCCTGACAAGTTAATTGATACTATCAAAAAGGTGGTAAAAGGGGAATCTGTAATCCACCCATCCATTACCTCTAAGTTGCTACTTGAGTTTAACCGCATGGCTGAGATAAAAGAGGAAAAGAACAAGTTTGAGGATTTGACCAAAAGGGAGATTCAGGTGCTCCGCTTAATCGCTCAGGGACAAACTAATAAGCAGATTGGAAAAGATCTGTATATTAGCGAAAAGACTGTAAAAAACCACATCACTAGTATTTTTAGGAAGCTACAGGTGGATGATAGAACCCAGGCTGCTCTCTGCGCAATTAAGGCAAAGCTGGTTCAAATTTAATTCATTTTAACCATTAGACTTAGGGCCACATATACTGTTACAAATCCCTAGAGAGGGCGGTGACAGTAGTGGATTTAAGTCTTACAATTGCATTAGTTTTAATAGCAGCATTGAGCTGCTGGATTATTGCAATGGTTTGGAAGGCTATTGTAAAGGAAAAGCAAGCCAAAAAAAATATGAAGGTTGTAATTAAAGCGAAAAACTGTGAAGAGACAGTAGAGGGACTGCTATTTTACTTAAGTCAGCTCTTTCAGCGGCTAGATGGCAAAGGAGAGGCTATTGTAATTTTGAGTGAATCCCAAGATAATAGTAGAGAAATTTTAATGCGCCTCTGCAGAAGGTATAACTGGCTAAGTCTGTTGATAGTAGATGATGAAGAGGTCAGTGTTGTTCAGGGCAAACCAGTGGTGACTTTATATTTAGATAGGGGCACTAATTTAGCTGCGCTGATGGATAAAATTGAAAGCGAACTCAAATAAAATGAAGGGAGTAGATATATGCGTCCTGTATCGGTGGACAAGATAGAACCAGGAGTAGTTTTGGCGAGGCCCATCTACAACGATGAAGGAAAAATTCTTTTGGCAAAAGGAACTACTTTAAAAGAAAGCTATATTGAAAAGCTCAAGGGCATGAAACTCTCCTTCTTATATGTGGAAGACCCTTATGTGGGAGAGTTAGACGTAGAAGATGTAGTTAGCGACCAGACCAGAATTAATGCAACTAACATTACTAAAAAAGTGATGGACACAGTTATTCAAGGGGGAAAGTTCGAGCTAAAGCCTGTGCAGGGAATAGTGGATAATATATTGGACGAAGTGTTAGCAGCTTCGGGCTTAATTAACTTAATCGATATAAGAACCAATGATACCTATGTCTTTGCCCACTCAGTTAACGTAGCTGTATTGGCTCTTATGTGTGGTAAGGGGATGGGCCTGAACCAGCTTGAGTTGAAGCATTTGGGAATAGGGGCTCTACTCCACGATGTGGGCATGAGTAAGGTAGATCAGAACATTCTAATGAAAAAGGACACCCTTGATGAAGCTGAGCGAAAGAAGGTGGAAGAACACTGCAAGTTGGGTTTTGATGTGCTAAAGCAATACCCAGAGATAAATCTACTGGCATCCCACTGCGCTCTACAGCACCACGAAAAATGGGATGGCACTGGTTACCCTAGAGGCCTACAGGAGAATAAGATTCACCTTTTTGCTCAAATAACTTCAATAGCTGATGTGTTTGACGCTCTTACCAGTGACAGGCCTCACAGGAAACGGTTTCAAACCTATGAAGCGGTGGAATACCTGCAGGCCAATGGGGGGAGGCTTTTTAATCCGGAGTTGGTGGAAAAGTTTTTACAGAACATTGCAGTTTATCCCATTGGCAGCTTAGTAAAGCTCAATACGGGACCTAAGGCAGTGGTGGTTGATGTAAACAAGTCATTTCCCACTAGGCCTATAGTGAAGTTAATAACCGATAAGACAGGTGGACTTCTGCGTCGTTTTGATGAGATAGATTTGGTCAAGCACAATAATGTTTTTATTCAGGAGGTACTGGATCAAGCTATTTTATAGGACCTTTGGCCTAATTTAACATAAACTCCTTGACTAGGGATAATTTTGCCAATATACTTAAATTAAATAAATAATATTATCATTTAGCTACCGAGAACCCTATCTCTAAATACCAGAGATAGGTTTTTTTACAAATGAAAACCGATGGGAGGAACGCCTATGACCCAGTCACAGCGATATACTGACACATCGCTAGAAAAGGTTCTACATAAAGCAACTGAAGAGTTAAAAGTTCCCAAAGAGCAGCTTGAGTACAAAGTAGTCGAAGATAAAAAGGGCTTAATGGGACTGGGTAATAAAATTACAGCAGAGGTCTGGGTCAAAGAAATCACAATTGCCGGCTCAGCTGCAATTCGAGATGGAAAGCTAATAATTAGTCCGCCGGGACCAGGGGGGCTAAAGGCTAGAATTAAGCCTGGAGCAAAGATGCAAGTTCACCTAAATGGTGAAGAAATTACAGGGGTTGTTGAAGTGAGTCCAGAGGATGATATCCAAATTGAGTTACAGCATCAGGAGCCCCAGACTGATTTTGAAATTGTATTATCTGAGGATAAGATGGAAGCCTTGCTCAAAGTGAAAAAGACAAATGGTTTTGAATACAAACTAGAGGACTGTGAGCCCAAAGAAATATTGGAAATTAAAGCTGTACTTGCCCAGGAAATAGAACCTGGTTACCTGCCTATTGAGGAGGTTGTACAGGAGTTACAGCGTAAGAAAATAGTCTATGGTGTAGATGCTATGGCTATAAATGAAGCCCTAGGGACTAAAGGGTCAAAGGAATTTGTAATAGCTAAGGGAAAAAAGGGAAAGTACCCTGTAGATGAGACTGTTGAATATCACTTTGCAATGGAATGTGAGCATTGCATTCAAGATGAGAATGCTAGGGTTGACCATCGGGAGCGAACGAAAATACCCACTGTGACTCCAGGGGATCTATTAGCCACTAAAACTCCTCCTAAGTTGGGGGAAGAGGGAATGGATGTGACGGGAAAAGTTTGGACTCCACCTATGCCAAAAACCGTAGATTTAAAGCCAGGTAAAGGTGTACAGCTTCAGGATGGGGGTATCAAAGCGGTAGCCACTATTGACGGAAAGCCTGAGCTAAAGGGAAAGATGCTCACTGTAGTACCAATTTACCAGGTAGGATCAGTTGACCTGGACAGTGGAAATATAACTTTTAATGGTACAGTAATAGTGCAACGGAATGTGGAAGAGGGAATGAAGGTAACTGCTAAAGATGGCGTAGAAGTAAATGGAAGTGTAAACAACGCCACGGTTATGGCTGGGAGCAGTGTTGTTATTAATAAAAATGTCTTTGCCAGTAAAGTGTCGGTGGGAGGGGAAACGGTAATTTATCAGAGTATCCACCAGCACATTAAAGACTTACCTGTAATCTTTTCTCAGATGCAGCAAAAGGCAAAAATAGCCCGGGAAGCGCTACTGAAGAAAAAAGGGGAGGATGTGAGCGAAGGCTACATTATTGTGCTCATGTTAGAAAAGATGTATCCCCAAGTGCAAAAGAGTGTATTAAGTCTTCAGAAGACTTTAGAAAGCGAAAGTTATCAGATAGAAGAACAGGTGGAAAAAGTGGTGGAAATACTGAAGCAAAGTTTACTGGGCCTAGGGCCTAGCAAACTGAACTTTGCAACCTTGCGCAAAATAGGAAAGACAGTTGATCAGGCTCTTTTCATCCTAGAGGAGCTGAGGGCCAATACTTCCGATATTACAGCTAGTTACGTTCAAAACAGTGTGATTAAAGCCAGTGGTAATGTATTTATAACTGGCAAGGGGTGTTATAACTCAAAGATTAACTCAGGTGGCCAAGTCACCTTTACTGGAAGGCCAGGGGTATTTCGGGGTGGAGAAATTTACGCCAATGGCGATGTGATCGTTGGGGAGATAGGTACACCCTCGGGAACTATGACTAGTATTACAGTTCCTAAGGATGCAAAAATAAAAGCCAACAAGATTTACCCCAACGTGGTAATAACAGTGGGCAAGTTTAGTGAAAAAATACAAAATTTCTATGGAAATTTTGAGGCTTGGGTCAGTGAACGAGGTCTTGAGACAGTTAAATTAAAGGAAAAGTGAGAACAAACCTGTACCGGTGTATAAGCTGGTACAGGTTTTTCTATATCTTTTTTTGTAAGGGAAGGAATAACAATGGAATAAATTGAATTATTTATGTAAAGTAACAGAAAAAGGTAAACGGAGGTGATGGTTTAGTGGAATTAAGAAATTTAGTACCTAATAATTATCAAATGTATCTTTTTCATAAAGGTGAGAACTTTCGCAGTTATGAAATGCTAGGTGCTCACATAGTTAATAGAGATGGGGAATTTGGCACCAGCTTTGCCCTGTGGGCACCCAATGCCCGAGCGGTCTCAATAGTAGGGGATTTCAACCAATGGCAACCGGAAGAGCACAAAATGGAAAGAGTTAACGGGGAGATTTGGCATATATTTATTCCCGACTTAGGAGAAGGAGAATTATACAAGTATCACATTGTCACTGCTACAGGTCAAGTAGTTTACAAAGCTGATCCCTATGGCTACTGGGCAGAGCTAAGGCCTAAAAGTGCTTCCCGCACGTATCAACTAGGTGAATACAAGTGGCAGGATCAAGAATGGCAGCGCCAGAAGCAGAGCTGGGATAGCTACAGTGCTCCTGTAAATATCTATGAAGTTCACCTGGGATCTTGGAAGCGAAATGACAGGGGAGAGTACCTTTCCTATAGGGAGTTAGCTGATGAGCTAATCCCCTATGTGGTGGAAATGGGATATACCCATGTGGAGCTACTGCCGGTGATGGAGCACCCCTTAGATGATTCCTGGGGCTATCAGGTGACAGGATACTTTGCGCCTACCAGCAGACATGGAACTCCTGGGGACTTTATGTACTTTGTAGATCAGTGCCATCAGGCGGGAATTGGCGTAATCTTGGATTGGGTTCCCAGTCACTTTTGCAAGGATGCTCATGGTTTAATCCAATTGGATGGTACCTATCTCTACGAGCCCGATGACCCTCTGCGACGGGATTCGGCCCAGTGGGGAACCAGAAACTTCGACTTTGGCAGAACCGAAGTGCGAAGCTTTCTAATTTCCAACGCCCTCTATTGGCTAGAGGTATTTCACTTAGACGGTTTGCGGGTGGATGCAGTGGCCAGTATGCTGTACCTGGATTACGGTAGAGAGGAAGGAGAGTGGAGGCCTAACCAGTATGGCGGTAGGGAAAATATTGATGCAATCCAGTTTCTCAAGCGCCTCAACGAAGCGGTTTTTGAAAACTGTCCCTGGGCCCTCGTGATTGCAGAGGAATCTACTGCCTGGCCCATGGTCAGCGGTCCCACCTATGCAGGGGGATTGGGTTTTAACTACAAGTGGAACATGGGTTGGATGAACGATATGCTTCAGTACATGGAAAAAGATCCGGTAAATCGCAAGTGGCATCACAACCTGATTACCTTTTCTTTCATGTATGCCTTCAGTGAAAACTTTGTTCTGCCCTTGTCCCACGATGAGGTAGTTCACGGAAAAAAATCCCTCTTAGATAAAATGCCCGGGGACTACTGGCAAAAATTTGCCAATCTGCGGGCACTTTATGGCTACATGATGGCACATCCAGGAAAGAAGCTCTTGTTTATGGGTGGAGAGCTGGGCCAATTTATTGAATGGCGCCACTATGAGGAGCTGCAGTGGCACCTTTTGGAATACCCCATGCATCAGAAGCTAAAGCAGTATGTGCGAGAACTGAATGAATTTTATCTCAGTGAAAACTCCCTGTGGGAGCAGGATTGCCACTGGGAGGGTTTTCAGTGGATTGATCCCAATGACTACAATCAAAGTGTAATTAGCTTTAGACGTAATGATAAGAGCAATAATGACTTTGTAGTTGTTCTCTGTAACTTTACTCCGGTAGTTCGCTGGGAGTACCGGATCGGCGTTCCCAAATTGGGGCGCTATAGAGAAGTTTTTAATAGCGATTGGAGCCAGTACGGCGGATCTGGTCAGCTAAGCGGAGCTGCAATTCAGGCGGAAGAGGAACCTTGGCATAATCAGCCCTATTCCATAGTGGTAAAGGCACCGCCGTTGGCTACAGTATACTTTAAATGTGAGGAGGAACGTGGTTGAAGAAGAATGAGTGTGTAGCAATGATATTGGCAGGAGGGCAGGGCAGTCGCTTGGGAGTGCTCACAAAAAAACAAGCCAAGCCGGCAATTCCCTATGGGGGGAAGTACAGGATTATAGACTTTACCCTGAGCAACTGTGCTAATTCGGAAATAGAAACTGTGGGGGTTTTAACCCAATACAATCCCTTTGTATTGCATTCGGCAATTGGAATTGGAGCGCCTTGGGACTTAGACAGGAAGGGAGGTGGCGTGTATATGTTACCACCCTACACGGGAGAGGGCAGTGCTGAGTGGTATCGGGGGACTGCTAACGCTATCTACCAAAACCTAGAGTTTATTGAGCAGTTTAATCCAGAGCGGGTGATAATTCTCTCAGGAGATCATATTTACAAAATGGATTACGCTGCCATGTTAGAGTATCACAAGAGCGTAGGCGCTGAGGTAACTATTGCAGTGCTAGAAGTCCCTTGGGAAGAGGCCAGTCGCTTTGGGGTAATGGTTACCGATGAAGAGAAGCGAATAACTGAATTTCAGGAAAAGCCAGAGGTACCCGATAGCAATTTGGCATCCATGGGAATATACATATTTGAGATAGAAGCTCTAAAGAAGCACCTGCAAGAAGACGAACAGAACCTCAAATCCAGCAACGATTTTGGCAAGGATGTAATTCCCAAGATGCTTAGAGAAGGGTCCAGATTATACGCGTATCCCTTTCAGGGATACTGGAAGGATGTGGGGACAATCCCCAGCCTATGGCAAGCCAACATGGATCTACTAGATGAAGAAAACGGTTTAGATTTACACGACCCTTACTGGAGAATTTACTCTAATAACATTGAACTTCCTCCGCACTTTATCAGTGAGGAAGCGGAAGTAAAAAATTCCTTGATAAACGAAGGCTGTCGCATCTTTGGGCAGGTAGACCACTCGGTAATGTTTACTGGTGTCACAGTGGGAGCTGGAACAGAGATAGTGGATTCCATTATTATGCCCAATGTGACCATAGGCAAGAACGTAAAAATATATCGGGCTATTATCGGCGAGGGAACAACTATTGAAGACGGATGCACTATCGGAAAATGGGGCGATAAAAGTGGAGAAATCGCAGTTGTAGGCAGTGAGGTCACTGTAGGGAAGGGGGAAGCGCTATGAAAAACAACACCATGGGTATCATCATGCTAACCGAGAGAGAGGAACAGCTATCGGAGCTCACCTATGATCGCACAGTGGGGGCAATTCCCTTTGGTGGCCGCTACCGATTGATAGATTTTGTCTTATCCAACATGGTCAACTCGGGCATTAGAAATGTAGGCGTATTTGCCCAGCATAAGTATCGATCTTTGATGGAGCACCTGCGCATGGGTAAGGATTGGGACTTACATCGCAAGCGAGACGGACTCTTTATTCTCCCTCCAAACTGCCCGGCCATTGGTGCCCAGTGCAAAGAAGAACTAAACTTGCTTGAGAGAAATTTGGACTATTTGCAACAGAGTCGCCAGGAGTATGTCCTGATGGCTAAAGGGAACGGGATTAACAATATGGACTACCATCCAATCCTGGCAGAGCACATTCGTTCAGGGGCCCATATAACGGCTGTGTATGCCCGCAAAACTTTAGATGAAAAAGAGGCTCCTCTGTATCACCAGTTAGAACTAGATAAGCAAGGCTATATTGAAGAGATAAAAGAGGGAACTCCTGGAGAAGAGCAAAATATGTCCTTAGAGGTTTATTTATTGAGAAAGAGTCTACTGTTGGACATTATTGCCCAATCCCAAAATGAAAAAGAGCGCAACTTTATAGAACAGGGAGTGCGCAAGAACTTAGGTAGACTCAAAAGTAGAGGGTATGAGTACAGGGGCTATGCAGAGATTGTGAACTCCTCTAGAAAATATTATCAGTGCAATCGGGATCTCCTCAACAGGGATATCTACAATGAGCTGTTCTTTGAGAAAAAGCCCATCTACACTAAGAAAAAAGATGAGGCTCCCACTAAATATACCCAAGGGGCTAGTGTTAACAATTCCATTATAGCTAGCGGGTGCATCATCAAGGGGCATGTGGAAAATAGCATTTTGTTTAGGGGAGTAGTGGTAGAAGAAGGAGCTAAGGTAGTAGATAGTATAGTATTTCCTAAGGTGACAATCCAAGGGGATAGTGTGGTGCAACAGGCAATTTTAGAAAAGGGAGCTACAGTAAATTCAGAAGCTAAAATCGGCACTGACCAGGGCTTAACCATGATTAAGCGAAACGCAGTAATTTAGGAAGGAAAGGTGATGATTAATGAAAGTACTACACTTGGCGGCGGAAGGAGCTCCCTTTGCCAAGACCGGTGGGTTGGGGGATGTGATAGCATCCCTGCCCAAGGCATTGGCCCAGAGGGGATTAGAGATTGCGGTGATGCTACCCAAGTATCATGAAATCCCCCAACAATACAAGGAGCAAATGGTAAAGCGAGGGGAGTTCACCGTTCCAGTGGGTTGGCGCAAGCAATATTGTGGTTTAGAAGTATTAGAGCACCAAGGGGTGACCTACTATTTCCTAGATAACGAATACTACTTTAAACGGGAGGGGCTTTACGGCCACTGGGATGACGGCGAGCGATACGCCTATTTTTGCCGGGCGGCACTGGAGGCTCTGCCCCACTTAGATGTAGCTCCTCAGATAATTCACTGCCATGATTGGCACGGGGCAATGGTTCCCCTATTGCTACAGGAGCACTACGGAGATAGTGAGCTATACAGTAGGATAAAGACTGTCTTTTCGATTCATAATTTAAAATATCAGGGGCTGTTTCCCACAGAGATTTTAGGTGACTTGCTGGACTTGAGCCATGAAAAATATTTCAACTGGGACGGAGTTGAATTTTGGAATCAAGTTAGCTTTATGAAGGCGGGTGTCCAATTTGCTGATATGATAACCACTGTGAGCACCACCTATTCTCAGGAGGTTCAGGAACCCTATTATGGCGAGCGCATGGATGGAATCCTGCAGGAGAAAAGTGCTGCGGAGAAGCTCAAGGGAATTGTAAACGGAATAGATTATGATGAATACAACCCCCAGTGGGATAAACATATATTTGTCAACTATACGGAAAAAAGCCTTACTAAAAAAAGCGAAAACAAGAGAAGGCTGCAGCAGTGCCTGGGTCTGGAGCAAAACTCCACAAAACCCATAATTGCAATAGTGTCTAGGCTGGTAGAGCAAAAGGGTATTGACCTGATTATGGCTGTATGGGATGAGGTTTTGGCTACTGGAGCCCAAGTAGTTATCTTGGGCTCAGGGGATGAAGATTATGAAAACTGGTTCAGGACTAAGGGTAGAGAAAATCCCCACTCAGTCTCGGTTACAATTAGCTACAATGATCAATTAGCTAGGCAAATTTATGCGGGGGCAGATGTATTCTTGATGCCATCCCGATTTGAGCCCTGTGGATTAGGCCAGCTAATTGCTTTGCGCTATGGCACTATTCCAGTGGTGAGAGCTACAGGTGGACTTAAGGATACAGTGGAGCCCTATGATGAAACAGGGGATTCCGGATGGGGGTTCACTTTTGCCAATTACAATGCCCATGAAATGCTCTTTGCCCTAGAAGAAGCCATTGCCGTATATGGCAAGAAGAGTGCTTGGACCAAGTTGAGAAGGCGGGCAATGAGCCAGGACTTTAGCTGGAATAACTCGGCTGGAGAATACTTGGAAGTGTATACCCAACTAATAAGCAAGGGGGAATCAAATGTTTGAAGATGCAAGGCAGTTCAAAGAGGCCTTTGTGGATAAATTGCAGACAATGCAGGGAGTAGCCTTAGAGCAAGCTACCAATTTGGATAAGTATATGGCCCTAGGTGGGGTCATTAGAGACTATATCTACAAGAATTGGGTGGAGACCAACAACCATTACCGAAAAAAGGAAAGTAAGCAAGTATATTATTTTTCCCTGGAATTTTTGCTGGGTAGGCAACTGCGTTCTAACTTGCTTAATGCTAATTTAAGCGTGGTAGAGGAAGCCCTGCAAGAGCTGAATATCGACCTTTCTAAGGTGGAAGAGATGGAGCCCGATGCAGGACTGGGTAATGGAGGATTAGGTCGACTAGCTGCCTGCTTTTTAGACTCCCTGGCCTCCCTGCAGTTGCCCGGACACGGCTGTGGGATCCGCTACAAATATGGTCACTTTGAACAAAAGATTGTAAACGGCTATCAAGTGGAGTTACCGGATAACTGGCTCAAGGAGGGCAATGTTTGGGAAGTTAGGCGGGGAGACAAAGCAGTTATGGTCAAGTTTGGCGGTCAGGTGCGATTAGAAGAAATTGATGGCAAGCTGGTGCCTATCCACGAAAACTATGACCCAGTGTTAGCTGTCCCCTATGATACTCCAGTGGTGGGATTTAAAAACAATACAATAAATACCCTGCGCCTGTGGAATGCGGAATCGGGGATTAAGGAGTTCGATTTCCCCTCTTTTAATCACGGAGACTACATGAAGGCAGTTCAATATAAATATGAGACAGAGGCCATTTCTCAAGTACTCTATCCCGATGACAGCCATCAAGAGGGTCAAGTTTTAAGGCTCAAGCAGGAGTACTTCCTGGTGTCAGCAGGTGTTCAGAGTATCCTGCGCTCCTATAAAAAGGGCAACAAGTCTATTAGGGAATTACCGGAGCAAGTGGTCATTCACCTAAACGACACCCATCCTGTCCTGGCTATTCCAGAGTTGATGAGGATTTTAATGGATGAAGAGGGCTTTGGTTGGGACGAAGCTTGGGAGATAACTCAAAACACCATGTCCTACACTAATCACACCACGTTGGCAGAAGCCCTGGAAAAGTGGCCTGTAGATATCTTTAAGGAACTGCTCCCAAGAATATATATGATAGTGGAAGAAATCAACAAGCGCTTTTGCCGAGAACTATGGGAGCGTTATCCAGGCCAATGGGATCGAATAGCTCAAATGGCCATTATTGCAGACGGCTTTGTGAAGATGGCTCACTTGGCCATAGTGGGCAGCTACAGTGTCAACGGAGTTGCTCGCATTCACACCGAAATTTTAAAGAAGCAAGAGATGAAAAACTTTTACAAATACTATCCCCAGAAATTTAACAACAAGACAAACGGGATTACTCATCGCAGATGGCTTCTCCAGGCAAACCCCAAGCTGGCAGATTTGATTACTAATAGCATTGGTACTAGCTGGATTAAGCATCCTGAGGATTTAAAGGAGCTACGGTTCTATGCTCAGGATGCCAGCTTTAAGGAAGAATTACAAAAAATCAAGCGAGAGAACAAGGAGCAGTTGGCACAGCTAATTCAGGAACAGAATCAAGTACAAGTGGAAGTTGATTCCATTTTTGACGTGCAAATTAAGCGACTTCACGCCTACAAAAGGCAACTCTTAAACGCACTGCATATTCTCCACCTGTATAACAAGCTGCGGGAAGCTCCCCAGATGGAGTTTGTCCCCAGGACCTTTATCTTTGGCGCTAAAGCAGCACCCAGCTACTATCATGCCAAGTGGGTTATCAAGTTGATTAACTCTATTGCGGATAAAGTTAACAATGATAAGAGCATTCAAGGGAAATTGAAGGTTGTATTTTTGGAAAATTACCGAGTTTCCCTGGCAGAAAAAATTATCCCCGCTGCCGATGTGAGCGAGCAGATTTCCACTGCCAGCAAAGAGGCTTCGGGAACTGGCAATATGAAGCTGATGATGAATGGAGCTATTACCATAGGTACCTTAGATGGAGCTAACATTGAAATTTTAGAACAGGTGGGATCTGAAAACATCTTTACCTTTGGTTTAACGGAACAGCAGGTTATAGAGTATTACGCCCATGGTGGCTATAACTCCTGGGAAATTTACCATCAGGATGAGCAAGTAAGGGCCATACTAGACCAACTGGTCAATGGCTTTCTGGGAGATGGGAGCAAAGAGTTTAAAACCATCTATAACTACCTCTTGCACAATAACGATGAATACTTCGTATTAAAGGACTTTGCCTCCTACGCTAATGCTCAACAGGAGTTAGAGCGGGCCTACAGAGACCAAAACCGCTGGCGGGAGATGAGTGCCATCAATATAGCTAATTCAGGCGGATTTTCCAGCGACAGAACTATTTCAGAATACGCCACGGGAATTTGGAAGGTAGAGCCCCTGGAGATTTTAGGTAGGAGCAGGTGAAGCCAGTGGAAAAAGTGGCTTATCATAACTCCCATGAGGAAAAGTTTAGAAATCCCTTTGGGGCAGTAACCTGTGGCACCAAAATCAGCTTAGGGTTAGAAGTAGACCATGAGCTTCCTGTAGAAAAGGTCCAGGTGCGCCTGTGGTTAGAGGGGGGAGAAGAGCTAGTGGATATGAAGCCCCTAGCGGACCGGGATGGCACTTATAGCCGGTTATTGTACCAGGCGGTTATTCAGGCCCCCTCTGAACCGGGACTACTGTGGTACTATTTCATCATCCACGGGAATCAGGAAACCATCTACTGGGGCAACAATGAACACCAGCTGGGAGGAGAGGGTCAGCTCTATAAGAGCCCACCTCTTTCCTATCAGATTACAGCTTACTTGCCTGGAACTCAGGTTCCCCGCTGGTTTACTCAAGGGATTATGTATCAGATTTTTGTAGACCGCTTTTATAATGGTTGTGAGGACGGCAGGGTGCTCAACCCCAAAAAGGACAGTCTAATCCACGCCCACTGGGACAACGACCCGGTGTACATCAGGGATAGTGAAGGGCGGGTGATCAATTGGGACTTTTTTGGAGGAAACCTCTTGGGAGTGCTAAAAAAACTACCCTACCTGTGCCAATTGGGAGTTAACATTATCTATTTGAACCCTATATTTGAGTCTCCTAGCAACCATAAATACGACACTGCCGACTACAAGCGGATTGACCCAATGTTTGGGGACGAAGAGATCTTGGAAACCCTGTGTAAAGTAGCGGAGGCAATGGGGATTAAAATTATCTTAGACGGAGTCTTTAGCCACACAGGTAGTGACAGTCGCTATTTTAACCGGGAGGGAAACTACCCAGAGTTAGGGGCCTATCAGTCTAAAGAGTCCCCCTACTACAACTGGTATCGGTTTCACCAGCATCCAGACCAATATGAGAGCTGGTGGGGGATTGACACCATGCCCAATGTGGAGGAGCTAGAGCCCTCCTACTTGGACTTTATCATTAGAGCTGAGGACAGCGTGGTCAAAAAGTGGATGGGCAAGGGTATCAGGGGCTGGCGCCTTGATGTGGTAGATGAACTGCCTGATGAATTTGTAAAGCTCCTGTATAACACTGCCAAGGAAGTTAATCCAGAGGCTGTGGTGATTGGAGAAGTGTGGGAGGACGCCTCCAACAAGGTGAGCTATGACCGGCAGCGTGAGTACCTGTGGGGAGAAGAGCTGGACTCGGTTATGAATTACCCTTTGCGAGGTAGCTTGATACAGTTTATGTTAGGTCATATTGACGCTTATCAATGCCACTGCCGATTGATGAGCTTAAAGGAGAACTATCCAGAGCCCTACTTTTACGCCACAATGAATATGCTGGGGACCCACGATGTACCCCGGATTCTCACTATAATGGCTGAAGGTGTTGGGTGTGAAGCCAAATGCAAAGCTGTGGAACGGGTAAAGCTGCTGACTATAATGCAGTTTACCCTGCCTGGAGTGCCCTGTATCTACTACGGAGACGAAGCGGGACTGGAGGGAGTAGATGATCCTGACTGCCGCAAGACCCACCCTTGGGAGAACGGGAACAAGGACCTCTACAACTGGTATGAGCAGTTAGCCCATATTAGGAGAGATTACCCTGTCTTTATTGATGGGGACTGGATTTCTTTACCCCTAAGTGCCCATATATATGGGTATATTAGGAGCGGTGTGGGCAACAATAATAAGGGAGAGACTGCCGTGGTGCTGATAAACAGAAGTGATGAGGAAGCTGTGGTTGATGCTAGCCAGTTGCCTTTGGGTACAGAAGCTAGCTTGAGAAATCTCATTTCTGGAACAGAATTAAACAGCACTCACTTGGCAGTGTTAAAGCTAAAACCCTTACAAGGGTTGATTCTCTACTCCAGTTAACGCGGAGGTGTTACCTTGAAACGATTAGATAAAGGAAGCGGAATTTTACTTCACCCCACATCCTTACCTTCTAAGTGGGGGATTGGGGACATGGGAGCAGGAGCCAGGGAGTTTGTAGACTTTCTGGCGGCCAGTGAGCAGAGATACTGGCAGATTCTGCCCTTAAATCCTGTGGGATACGGAAATTCGCCCTATCAGTGCTTTTCTGCCTTTGCAGGCAATCATTGGCTCATAAGTCTAGAGGAGCTGGAGAGTCAGGGGCTGTTGGCTCAAGCAGAGTTAGAGCTAGAGCAAAAGGAGAAGTACCCCAGTGACAGGGCTCAGTTTGACTTAGCAGCTCAGCTAAAGGAGCCCCTGTTGCGGAAGGCTAAGGACAGATTTTTTGGGGAAGGGGGCACAAGCGCACCTGAGTACCAGCACTTTGTTAGTAGAAATAGATACTGGCTAGATGATTATTGCTTCTTTATGGCGCTTAAAAAGAACTTTTCAGGCCAGGCTTGGAGCCAATGGCCTCGGGAACTGGTAATGCGCCAACAGCAGGCTCTAGAACATTGGCGGGAGCAACTCCAAGGTGAAATTGACTACCACTACTTCCTCCAGTACCAGTTTTTCAGTCAGTGGCAGCAAATTAAAGAATACGCTGAAGAAAAGGGCATCTCCATTATTGGAGACATCCCCATCTTTGTTGCTTATGACAGCAGTGATGTGTGGGCTAACCCCCACCTATTTAAGCTAAATCAGGATAATTTGCCCACAGTAGTTGCGGGAGTTCCCCCTGACTACTTTAGTGAGACGGGGCAACTCTGGGGCAACCCCCACTACCGGTGGGATGTGATGAAGGAAGATAAGTACTCCTGGTGGCGCCAGCGCTTTGAGCAGGCCTTCAGCACTGCCCAGATTGTGAGGATTGATCACTTTCGGGGCTTTGAGAGCAGTTGGGAGGTGCCCTGGGGCGAGGAGACAGCGGTAAATGGGCATTGGGTCAAAGGCCCTGGAGCAGAATTCTTTAAAGAGTTAGAAAACCAGCTTGGCAAGATGAATGTGATTGCAGAGGACTTGGGGATTATCACTGAGGAAGTAAACCAGATGCGAGCAGAGCTTGGCTATCCAGGAATGGGAATTATTCATTTCCTCATGGAAGGGGGCCCTGTAGACCTATTTACAAATTTGTTTGCCCAGGATAAGGTTATCTATACGGGAACCCATGATAATGACACTACCTGGGGCTGGTACAGTCAGTCTTTGGAGCAGCGACCGCAGGTGATAAAGTTAGCCCAGAAGTACTTTCAGATTGAACCTACCGTAGGAAGAGAAGATTTGTGTTGGCGTATGCTTAAGATGGCTTTTGAGAGCAGCGCCTCCATGGTTATTGTACCTCTGCAGGATGTTTTGGCTTTGGGCACCGAGGCCAGGATGAATACTCCGGGGACGGTTGGTGACAACTGGCACTGGCGCTATGATAGTAGTGTTCTCACAGGGGCACTGGTAGATAAGCTTAAAAGGCTGACTCGGGAAACCGGTCGAGGGGGAGTGAAATGTGAAAACAGTTGATAATCTCTGTTGGAAGGGCTATCTCTATGTGGCTTGGGGAAGCCGCAGTGCCACCTTGGCATTGAGTCCCGTCCCGCAAGTTGATTTGGGTTACTTAAAGGCAGCTAAGGGCTACCACAGCCTGCTCTGCCTTACTCCAGAGCTTCCACTGGGACAAGCCTGCTATGTGTTTTCCCAGGTGAGCTCCAAGGAAGCTCATAAGCCAATTCACTATCAAGTGAGCTCTAAGAGCTTTTCCAAGAAACTATTGGAAAGGTTTTTAGGTGATTTTCCAGCTACTAGCTCCATGGGCCTTTTGATTAAGGATTTGGAGCGGCGCACTAAGGGTGCTTTGGAGCAACTGGGAATAGAGCAGGAGTTACACCAATTTCAGGCCTCAGAAAGCTATAGCTTAGAGCTATCCCAAGAAGGGGAATACTTGGATGGATTAAAGGAACTCTTAGAGGGGCGGATTCTCTTGGGTGCTGAAGTGAGACAAGCTATTTCCAGCAGGTGGCTGGAGCAGGAGTTATCTAGCTTTGAGCTAAAGGCCCTACTGCAGCTACTATATCTGAAGGAAGAACTTCATATATATCCTGGTATTCAATATGAGAGCCAGGAGGGGAAGGCTTGTGTTCGCTGTGGCAGCACCCAAAAGATTGTAGTAGCTACCTGCTTTGACTGCAACAGCAAATCCTGCTCTTACTGTGAGGAGTGTATAGCCATGGGAGAAGTGAGGCTGTGCAGGGCTCTTTATTCGGTTTCTGCTACCAGTAGCTACGGGAGCAGTGCTGAGGATGCAGATAGTTTTAGGGCACCGATTATTTGTCAACTGGGATTTCCCCTGACTTTAGCCCAGAAGGACGCCAAAGAAGAATTGGAACGAATTCAGGGAGAGGACAGATGGCAGAGAGCTCTGGTATGGGCAGTGTGTGGAGCGGGCAAGACTGAAGTTAGCTATGGAGTTATCGAGAAAATATTAAATCGCGGGGGAAGAGTGCTCTTTGCCATTCCCCGGAGAGAAGTGGTGGTTGACTTGTGGCCTCGGCTTAAATCAGCCTTTCCCCAAGCTGATGTGGTAGCCCTGTACGGTGGTTGCAAGGACAAGTATGCCAAAGGGCAGCTGGTTTTGGCCACAACCCATCAGACCATGCGCTTTTACCAATGCTTTGACCTGGTGATCTTAGATGAGGTAGATGCCTTTCCCTTTAGGGGAAGCCCCATGCTCTATGGAGCAGTGGAGCGAGCAAAAAAACCTGAGGGCAAGGTAGTCTACATGAGTGCCACTCCCAGAGAGGACTTGATTGTGGAGGCAGACCGAGGTGAGATTGGGCTTGTGCATATACCAGCGCGCCATCACGGGCATCCAGTGCCCGAGCCTCAGTTTTTAATAGGAAAGCACTGTCAGCTGGTCAAGGGTGGAAAGCTCTCCATTAGCCATACACTATTAGAATTTATCCACAGCTCAGTAGAGGGGGATTTAGCCCAGCTATTTGTTTTTACCCCTTCTATCTTCCTGGCAGAGCAGGTGGGAAAGGCACTGAAGGAAGCCACTCGCCTTCCGCCCTTTAACAGCTTTGATGGCACCTGGGTGGAATACAGTCACTCCCGAGATGATAATCGAGGGGAGAAATGCAGGGGCTTTGCCCATGGCCAGTTCCCCATCTTCGTGACTACCACCATTGTGGAGCGAGGCATTACAGTGGAAAAGGCCAATGTGCTGGTTCTCTTTTCCGGGTACAGTCACATTTTTGACCGGGGGACACTGATTCAGATGGCTGGTCGTTCCGGTCGCAGTAGTAAATATCCTCAGGGAAAAGTGCTCTTTGTAGCAGACAAGGTTAGTCAAGCCATGGAAGAAGCAGTGCGGGATATTAGGCGCCAGAACAACTTGGCCAGAGCTAAGGGGTATTTGGTAGAGGAAAACATGTGGTCCGAAGGTGGTGAGAGCAGTGATGTTAAGTAAATTAGCTGGGGAGATGATGGATCTGTTTTTACCTAGGGAGCCCCAGTGCGCCCATTGTGCAGGCCCAATGCACTCTGACTTTTTCCATAAGGAATACAGGGGAGCAGGGCTTTGCGGTAACTGTCTGAGACAGTTAGAAGAAATTATTCCACCCTACTGCAAGCGCTGTGGTAAGAGTACCCAAAGGCAAGTAGCTCAGTGTCCTAACTGTGAGTCCTTAAGGGATTCCTTTACCCTAGTTCGGGCCGTGGGCTACCACAGGGGTCTACTTCAAGAAATGCTACACCAATACAAGTTTGTGGGGAAGCGCAGCTTGGGGCCATCTCTGGGAAGGATTATGGCTACGGAATTGATTGGGCACAGGGATTACAGCAACGCTGCAGCTTTGATACCCATACCCTTGCATGGGGAAAAATTAGTCCAGCGGGGTTTTAATCAGGCAGAAGAACTAGCCCTGGAGCTGGGCAAGAACTTAGGAATACCTGTAGTAAATGCCATAAAGCGAGAGCAAAATACGGCTATTCAGAGCAAGTTGAGCAAGCGTGAGCGCTTAGATAACGTGCGGGATGCCTTTACAGTTGAACCATCTGAGGTGAAAAAGCTTCAGGGGAAGGATGTAATCTTAATTGACGA
The DNA here is from genome assembly GCF_050433185.1 of Desulfitispora alkaliphila. NCBI lineage: Bacteria > Bacillati > Bacillota > Desulfitisporia > Desulfitisporales > Desulfitisporaceae > Desulfitispora > Desulfitispora alkaliphila. The sequence goes on along the minus strand of NZ_JBNPXS010000004.1, from coordinate 76,809 downwards.
TGTGGTTACTACGGGAGCTACCTGTCACTATGCAGCTCGAGAACTGCTGAGTGTAGGAGTTAGTAAGGTTAATGTATTTGCTTTGGCTCTAGGGGTTAACAATTAAAGTAATAGGACTTTTGATATATTTTTTCTAAAACTAGATAAAAAATGCAGGAATAAGCTCACCTTTAGGCGAAAAAAGATAAAATATATAAAGGAAAACAGTGTAGGAACCAAGAGGAGGTGGGCAAATGAGCGTTAAGAACTGTCCCCAGTGCGGACGCATTTTTATGTACACTACTAGAAATCTCTGTCCCAGATGTATAGAAGAGGACGAAGAGAATTACCTAAAGGTAAAGGAATATTTGTGGGAAAATCCAGGAGCTAATATTGCTGTAGTAAGCGAGGAAACTGGAGTTAGCGAAAAGAAGATTATTTCCTATCTGCGTGAAGGGCGACTGGAGCTGAGCAAGAACTCTAGCGGTATTGTGCTCTATTGTGAGCGCTGTGATGCCAAGATATTCACAGGGCGTTTTTGCGACAAATGTGCCAAGGATTTAAAGAGCGGTTTATCTCAAGGACTAGGTGGAGGAGATGCCTCTGATGAAAATAAGTGGCAGGGTAAGGATCCCAATTTGAGTAAAAAGGATAAAATGGAGATCCATATGAAGGACAGATTTAGAAGGCGCTAAAAGTCAACTGGTTGCGGTTGGCTTTTTTCCATATATAAGAAAATATTAAACGCTATAGGCTATTTTTAGCACTGAGAATGAGTATGAGGGAGATATGGGGAGGAAGCTAATAATAAACAGGGTATACTCCTGTTTATAAAAAGATACTGTTAGCCGATAATAGGTTTAGTAGAAAAGTACGGTGAGGCAGGTGAATTCCATGAAAATAACACATCCCCACTTAAATAGCATGCTAAATAGCTATAAGAAGACTGCTGTAGAAGGGAAAAAGAACCAGCAGCAGAGTACAGGAGTGCAGAAGCGGGATAAGTCAATGATCTCTCAACAGGGGAAGCTGTATCAGACAGCGGCCAAGGCCCTAAAGGAGACTTCTCAGGTGCGAGAGGAACGAGTAGAAGCGGTGAAGAAACAGGTAGAAGCGGGAACCTATAATGTTTCAGGTAAAGAGATCGCAGAGAAAATAATGACTAAGGGAATTGATGAATTAATTTAGTGATGGGGTGAATTAGATGTCCAGCTTTGCAAATTTGGCACAGGTACTAAGAGATGAAGTAAAACATTACAATGGGATTTTGAGCATAACAGAGGAGATGCAGAAAGCCTTGGTGGCTAACAACTTTGAGGAGCTCAATAGCGCTTTGAAAAAGCAGCAATTATCAATTGTGGCCTCGGGCAAACTGGAGGAGGAACGCTCCCAAGTTCTGGCTAATTTGGGCACAGAGCTGGGCTTAAGTGCCAAGGATATAACCTTGTCTATGGTAATTGAAGTGGCACCCCAGGAAAAGCGAGAGGAATTTATAGAGTTGCAAAAGCAACTTACGGACAAAGTGGACAAAATCAAGACAGTGAGTAGCCAGAATGAGGTTTTGATTAAGGATTCCCTTAGCTATATCGATTACGCCATGAAAATGTTTACCGCAATTGAGGAGAAGAAGACCTACGACCGGGGCTCAGAACAGGATGCCAATAAGCGCCAGTCGGTTAACCGGGTCTTTGATAAGCGGGTTTAATTATAGAAGAGTAACATACGGGAGGAAGCAGAATGCGGACTACTTTTTTCGGTTTAGAAATAGCCAGAAAGGGATTGCAGACTCAACAGCGATCCCTTGATGTGACTAGTCATAATATAGCAAACGCCAATACGCCAGGTTATTCTCGGCAAAGTGCCGTTCAGAGTGCAACTAGGCCCTGGACTATTCCCAGCATGAACAAGCCCCATCAAGCGGGGCAGGTGGGAACAGGATCTGAGGTGCAGGAAATTCAGCGCATGCGGGATCAGTTCATCGATTTACAGGTGCGCAACGAGAGCAAAGAGCTGGGCTATTGGGATGCCAAGGCAGATACTTTGCAGAAGCTAGAGGTGGTCATTAACGAGCCCTCTAACGCGGGACTGCGCACGGTAATGGATCAGTTCTGGGAGTCATGGCAGGAATTGTCCAAGAACCCAGAGAGCGACGCGGTGCGAGCAACTGTGCGCCAACGGGGAATTGCTGTGGCTGAGACCTTCCGCCATATGGACAGGCAGCTTACAGAGCTTCAGCAGGATATAAACGCCACTGTAGGAGTAAAGGTAGATCAGATTAACTCACTAGCTCGACAAATTAGAGACTTAAATGATCAGATTGTGCGAATTGAAGTGGATGGCTCCAACGCTAATGACCTGCGAGATAAGCGGGATCACTTAATGGATGAACTGAGTAAGATTGTGGACATGAGCTATGTGGAGGACCAGGACGGCTCAGTTAGGATAACAGTGGGCGGCAAGGCCTTAGTGATGGGAACTAGGGTTAATGAACTAGAGACTGTGCCTATGACCAGTACTAGTCAGTACAATGACTTAGACGGAAATGTCCACGAGTGGGAACTGGACAAAATCAAGGGCATAAACACGGTCCAGTGGAAAGATGGGGCAGCCTTAAATATTAGAAGTGGAGAGCTACACGCCCTCATGGAATCTGTGGGTTACATAGAGAATGGAGAAGTAAAGGGAATTATCCCAGACATGATGCGAGAGATAGACCACTTAGCAAATTCTGTAGTTACAGCAACTAACTGGACTCACTTGCAGGGTTATGGGTTGGATGATACAGATGCGCGGGTGTTTTTCACTCAAACCATATTATCAGAAGCGGAAGATACTACTAACGATCCGCCTATTCAAGAGTATGAGGCTTTAGCTCCAGTTAGAGCTAGAGATATGTTTGTGGACCAAGAAATTATTAATGATACTGGTAAGATTGCTGCTAGTAGGGATTTTATAGGTGAATCTGGAAAGGAACGAGTGATAGCAGGTGACAATCAAAACGCATTAGCATTAGCAGAACTTAAGCACAATATGGCAGTTATAACTTCAAGGGAATATATGCGAAACCCTCAGTTGGTAGAGTTGCCTGGGGTCGGAGTAGGCAATTTTAGTGATAATTTTACGATTGTTGATAAGTATGGAAATGATATGACAGTCAATACTTCTAAAGCAACCTTTGACGACTTCTTCCGTGGGGTAGTAGGTCAACTGGGTATAGACACCCAAGAAGCAGAGCGAATGTCTTTAAACCAGGAGCAGTTACTCAATCAACAGATAAACAGAAGAGAATCTGTTTCAGGAGTTTCCCTAGATGAAGAAATGGCTCATATGATTAAGTTCCAGCACGCCTACAATGCGGCGGCTAGAACGATGACTACCATGGATGAAATGCTAGATACCCTTATAAATAGAGTAGGATTAGTTGGAAGGTAGATAGGTAAAAGCAAGTAGAAGGAGTGAGAGTGGTGAGAGTAACTCAAAACATGATGAGCAACAATATGCTCCGCAATATGCAGCAAAACCTGCGCAGCATGGAAAAAATACAGCACCAGATGGCCAGTGGCAAGAAGATGCGGCGCCCTGCCGATGACCCAGCTAACCTGGTTAACGCTCTTAGAAATAGAACCCAGCGCACGGAAATAGACAAGTACAAAGGTAACGTGGGAGATGGTCTGACTTGGATGGAGAACATAGACGCAGCATTAGGTGAGACTGGAAATGTAATGCACCGGGTTCGGGAAATCACAGTGAGGGGTGCCAATGACACCTACTCAGAAACTGACTTTAAAGCAATGGCCGATGAAATTAGACAGCTGCGAGATCACTTAGTTCAGGTGGCCAATACCAAGGTGGGAGATAGACATATCTTTGCAGGGACCGATACACTAAACTCCCCAGCTGTAATTAATGGAGATGGTGCCGTAGAGTGGGAAGGTAACAGCAAGGATATTGAATTTGAAATCGGCCAAGGTGTGAAGGTGCCAATCAATGTGGATGGCGGCAACGTCTTTGGGATTAGAGATAATGACGAAGCATCTGCTACCTACGGTGAAGTTACAGAAGACATTTTTGGCCTCTTAGATGAATTAGCAGATAAATTAAGTAAAGAAGATTTTGACCCAGATATAGATCAAAAGGCTGTATCAGAATATTTAGGGGAGATTGACAAGTTTATGGATAATATCCTCACTACTAGAGCTGATGTGGGAGCAAGGGTGAATAGATTAGATCACACCCAATCTTGGTTAACAGACTTAAACATCAACCTAACAGACCTATCCTCCAAGATGGAGGATGTGGATATGGCCGAGGCTATTACCCACTTTACTAACTTTGAGAATGTGTATCGGGCTTCTCTAGCTACTGGAGCTAGAACTATTCAGCCCACATTAGTTGACTTCCTGCGTTAGGCGGTGAGTTGAATGGATTTGAGAATCCACAGTCAACAGGGCCAAATAGGTCTAAATATTACTAAAAATCATTTTCAAATGAAGTCTGAACAACCTAGAATGGAGTTAAGTCCAGTAGAGCCAGCGGTAATCATTGATGTGCACCACCCCAGGATAGTTGAAATAGATCAAACCCAGCAGTTTGACGAGCTTGGTCGCAAGAAACATGTATCTTTTGCCAAAACATATGCTAATAATGGCAGGGCGGCAGCGGCTCGGGGGATAGATCGCAGGGTGAATGAGGGCAACCGCATGGCGGACTTTCATGAGTCTGTAAATGTAGCTAGAATAACTGCTCAGCGGGAACAGGTTCCCAGAGAAAAGCGACTAACTATTGAAGTTCTTCCCAAAACTCCAGTGGATATCAGGTTTGACATTAGAGATGTACAGGTGGATGTACGGAAGGGAAGTGTCAATGGCCAGCTCATTAGGGGTCGGACTAACATTCATGCTAGAGATGGCAATGTGGACGTGTACTGGCAACAGAGACCTCATATTGACATCACCTATGTAGGTAATAATTTGGATAAAATATTTTAAAATAGACCCGGAAAAGGGTCTTTTTCACTATAGGAGGGTAACAATGAAGATAAATACCAGAGACTTTGGTGAATTAGAAATAAACCCCGATGATATTATCTTATTTTCTCGGGGCATTCCCGGATTTGAAGAAAGCCACAGATTTGTATTAATTGATCACAGTGAGGACAGTCCCTTTCACTTCCTTCAAGCGGTGGATCAACTCGAGTTGTCCTTCGTGGTGGCAGAACCCATGGCCTTTTTTACCGACTACAAAGTAAAGCTAGACAAAAGCGACCTGGTAGACATTGGCATTGAAAGGGAAGAAGAGGCAGTAATCCTGGTGTTAGTCACAATTCCCCACAACAATCCTCAAGAGATGACAGCAAATCTTCAGGCTCCACTGATTATCAATGGTCGCCGAAAACTGGGTAAACAAGTTATACTGCCTGATAGTGGTTACACAACTCGCCACCGGCTCTTTAATGAGCAGGCCCAGAAAGAGGTGAAATAATGTGCTGATCCTGAGCAGAAAAGAAGGGGAAGCCATTGTCATCGGGAAGGATATCAAAGTTACAGTAACTGAGGTCAAGGATGGCCAGGTGCGCTTGGGGATAGATGCACCAAAAGAGGTGGATATTTTCAGAAAAGAGCTTTACGATGCAATTCAACAGGAAAATAGAATGGCTGCTGCCCCTAATATAACAGAGTTAAAAGAAATAATAGGACGAGTAAAAAAATAGGATTGAGGCTTTAGTAAGAGAATTACAGCGTAAAAAGAAAATATATACAGCTAAATCTCTTAAAACAGCGTACAACAATTTAATCAAATAGAAATAATAACCGAAACTATTAATGAGTCAAGTAATTGATTCACTCAGTCAATTCCGGCCGGATTGCTCTGAAGAATCAAAGATACTAAGTTTCCCTTAAGGCAAGGAAGCCATTCAAGGGAGAATACATATAATTCAAGGAGGAATTAATAATGAGAATTAACAACAACTTAATGGCAATGAACACCCATCGTCAGTTAGGGATCGCTCAAAACAGTGGCTCAAAGTCGATGGAAAAGTTATCTTCAGGCTTTAGAATTAACAGAGCTGGAGACGACGCAGCAGGATTAGCAATCAGTGAAAAGATGAGAGGGCAAATTAGAGGTTTGAATCAAGCTTCTAGAAATGCACAAGACGGTATTTCACTTATTCAAACAGCAGAAGGTGCTCTAAACGAATCTCACGCGATTCTTCAAAGAATGAGAGAACTAGCAGTACAATCAGCCAATGATACCAATGTAGACGTTGACCGTGACGAGCTTCAAAAAGAAGTAAACCAACTATCTGCAGAATTAACAAGAATTTCTGAAACTACCGAGTTTAATACACAAAACTTACTTGATGGAACTATGGATAATACTATATTCCAAATTGGTGCTAATCAAGACCAAAATATTGAGCTGGCTATTAATGACATGAGTGCTGAGGCTTTAGAAGTGGTTTCTGATGTTACAAGTATGGGTCAGTCTGGTGCAGGTGTAACAGGGGTAGAAGCAGATTTAGGTTTTAATTTAGACGGATTCAGTTTAACAGCAACTGGTGGTGGAGCAATAGCAGCAAGACTTACAGCTGACAATGAAAATGTGATTGAAGAATATGCACCGGATATTGACACGTATTTTGCTGTTGGAGTTTCGAATACTGATGCACAAGCTGAATTTGCTGGAAACGAGATCAGTATTGCAGCTTATACAGGGTTTGACTGGACTAACTTAGGGAACACTTCATCAGGAGCTCAAACAAATGAAATTGAGATCGAAGCCTCTGCAAGTGGAGACCACATTACAGTTAATATTAGTGCAGAAGATGCTGATGGTAATGTGTTTACAAGTGTGGATCCTGGAATTGCAGCAAACACAGACGGAGAATTTGTATATAATGACCACGGTGTTGACTTTACTCTAACATCTATTGAATCAGGACAGACGTTCACCCTTGATTTAAATGATATCGTAGATGACGGTGGATCTGCAATAGCAAATCATGCAGTATTAAGTAATTTTAGTGTAAATGCTTCTGCAGCCACTTCAGTTAATTCATCTCTAATAAGTACAGTCGCAGTAAATGCAAGTGGTTTATTAGAAGGAACGGACCATTTTGATTTAAATGTAACAGGACTTTCAACTGATGGTTCTGGAACTATAGAAGTTATCATTAAATCTTCTGGTGACACTGTTTTATCAACAGACACTTACACATTTGATTCAGGTGGATTAGGTGTTGGTGGTAATGGAAATACAGATTTCACTTATGATAACCATGGCATTACATTTACAATTGACTTTGATGATTTAGATATTGGTGGAACTGCAACAGCAGGACTTACATCCATTACAATGACTGGTTTAGAAGTAGAAGTTGATAATAACGTACTTGACTTGTCTTCAGCTAATACAGCAGGAAGAGAAATGGAATTTGACATCGCAGATGCAAATGGAGATATGCAAACAATTAGTGTTACTCTAAGTCAAGGAGTACACGGACTTGATGATTTAGTTGCAGCAATAAACGCAGAGGCAACAACTGGATTTGGTGGAGATATTGCAGCATTAAATACTGCAGGAGACAATATTATTTTAGAATCAAACTTTGAAGGGGCATCAACCATTACTGTAGCAACTGATGGAGACATACTTGGTCTTCTTGCTATTAGTACAAATGGTGCTAGCCTAAGAGCAGGAGCAGACGATAGTGTAGAGTTAACTTTCAGTGATGGTACAGACACTTATACAGATACTATTGCTCCAAGTGATAATACAGTGCGTTTCTTCGATGGTGATGGGAACAGAGTTCAGTTTGACCTAAGAGGATACGACAATCTGCAAGGATTGAATGTAGGAGATGTATTCTCCGCATCAGATTTTTCTAGAGATGTAGAAGGAATTGACATTTCTTCACACGAAGCAGCCAATGTGGCAATTACAGCGATCAATGATGCACTAGAAAACGTATCAGCTGAAAGATCTAAGCTTGGTGCGATCCAAAACCGACTAGAGCACACCATTTCCAACTTAGATAACGTATCTGAGAACTTACAAGCAGCAGAATCTCGAATTAGAGACGTAGACATGGCACAAGAGATGATGGAGCTTACAAAGCAAAACATACTACAACAAGCTTCAACTGCCATGTTAGCACAAGCAAACCAAGCACCACAATCAGTGCTTCAGTTATTAGGATAAGATCAATAGCTTAAAACAATTTCAAAAGCAAGATCCAATAAGAGGGTCAGAGGATTTTTCCTCTGGCTCTTTATATATAATGCTTTTATAAGGAGGGCCATATTCATGGATCAAAAGGATGTTTTAGATAGAATACAAAAAATCAAAAGAACCATAGAGAAATATATCAAAGAAGAAAAATATAAAGAGGCTATGTTAGGAATTGCAGAATATGAGAAGGTAATACCAAAAGATAAGGATATATTACTATATAAAGGACAAATTACATATAAACAAGGTGATATTGAAAGAGCAAAGGAACTTTTCTTACAAGGGTTAAAAGAAAATCCAAATGTTTTCATGTTTTCCTACTTTTTAGGGGCATGCTTTGAAAAGGAAGAGCAGTATTTAGATGCTTATAACTCATACAGAAATGCAGAATTTCTAATACAAGATGAAAAAGAAAAAAAACTAGTGCAAAATTCAATGAATAGGCTCAAGCTTAAACTGGAAAAGAATAAAAATAGAGGTATGAAAATCAATCATAAAAAGGACTATTATGAGTATATCGTAAAGGCAAATAAAGAGGTTGTAAGAATCATCTATAAGCTCGACGAGTTAAGACTGTCTAAAGGTTTTTTAGAGATAATCATAGAAAACGCAAAAATTGATGAGGGGAAAGTCTTTGAAATAAACTGTAATGATGGAGTAATAGCAAGAACCCTCTCAGATATAGGCTTTAATGTCTTAGCAGTGGATAATAATACTGAAACCAGGTTAAAGTGGATAGGAATAGAATTAAATAGTAAGATTAGGGATACATCCATAGGGACGGCAAAGTACCTAGACATGAACTTCGATCTAGACAAGGCAAAAAAACTATCGGATAACTTTAATATGATAATTCTGTTACCTAGAAAGCGTAGTTTTTTTGAGGAATTCTCGCTAGAAGAACTAAAGGAGTATATTGATACATTAGAAGAAAAATCAAAAGAACACTTCTTCTTCGCACTACCGGCAAAATTAGAAGATCATAGTGAAATGCATGAGAAAATATCTAAGCTTAAGGAATATATAGATAGTAAAAAAACATACAAGGTGATAAGAGATAAAAGAATAGAAGGATATGAATTACTTTTCTTAGATAATTTGAAAGAAGAGAAGAATAAAACCTTAATACCAACAGGTTTAGAAGTTGAAAAATCAAAATCGAGTATCTTTTATGTAGATATAGAAAAATGTTGCGACTTAAATGGTTTTCACTATGTCAATGACTGGCAACATTTTGTTGAAGTGATAAAGGAATATGAAGAAAATCCAAATATTCGATACGAAGACTCAGTATTAAAAAAATACTATGAAAGCTTCACCCCTAGAAACTTACAAGAGCAGTATTATTTTGATGACGAAATAGAAGAAAGTAAAAAGCCAATTTCAGAAGGTTGGGGAATATATCCATGGTTCAATGTGAAAGGTAAAGTAAAAGCTCAAACTAATAGAGTAGAAACAAGACCGGGTGGAAGTCATCATTTTGGACCTAATAAAGACTCTTTTGGAAAAGAAGAGTTTGATAGAATAATCACTACTTATAAAATACTTAAAGATAGTCCTTACGAACCTGAAATTTATGTGGATGGATATATGTATGGTTATATTTTGAAAAATGGAAAGGATTATAGATTTTTGTTTACGGAAGGACAGCATAGAATCGCAGTTTTTGCTTATTTAGGATATAAAAAAGTAAAGTGCAAGTTGGTAGATGAAAAAGTTCAAAATGGTGTGGTTGATATTGACGATATTAAAAAATGGGGAATGGTTAAAAGTGGAGTGTTTTCTAGAAATTTAGCTAAGCAACTATTCAATAAATTCTTTGAAAGAAGGGGAATAAAAGTCGCGAAAAAATTGGATTTAATATAAGTAGGTGATAAAGTAAAAAATAACTAAATGGTAATAAATACTTATCAATATAAATTCATGGATTCTATATAAAAAGAGAATAGAAGACTATGCAGGTAGTACGAAATGTATAAGGAAGATGGAAAAGTAAGTATTGAATACTATGACTAAAAAAGAAAGGATTGAAAATATGACTAAGATAATGACCGAAGATGAAATGGTAGTAATAAATAACACAATAGAACTAATGAAAACCATGGAAGAAGGAATAGACTACGTTAATAAAAAGTTTAATGAACTGAAAGTAGAAGAGACCATAAATATGCTAATAGACCTTACAGAGGCCTTTACAACAATAGAAGGAGCAGTAAGTCCATTAATAGTAAAGTTTGAAGAAAATGAAATAGAAAGTAAAAATGAAGAATTAAAATCAGCCCTAGAAATACTATTAAAAGACCTAGAGCAAACTAATGGCAAAAAAGCAATAGATATAATGAAGCTACATTTAATACCAAAGTTTGATGCCTGGAAAGAGGAGATGACTAGAGTTTTAAAGCCATATATTGTTTCTTAAAAGAAAGGAGCGAATACCATGGATATAGCAGCATTATCAATGAGCCTCAGCCAGATGAAGCTCCAGCAGGAAGCTAGTATATCCGTCATGAAGATGGCGATGGATACCCAAAGTGGAGGATTGGAAAAGCTAATGGGGAGTAGTCTAGAATCCTTAGAGGCTAGTCAAAGGATGATGGAGCAATCCGTGAACCCTAACCTGGGTAGTAATTTAGACATCAAGCTATAATTAAAACCAAATAGGACTGATAAAATGAAAGACCAAGAGCAAGTTAAAAAAGAAATGGAACAACAACTGGAAAGGGTAAAGTACAGAATCAAAATTCTTGACTTGATAGAGGAAAAAATCTTTGAAATGAGAGAGCTAGCCCAAAAGGTCGTAGATGGAGATTTAACCGATGAAGAAACGGAGAGCATCAACCAAAGAGTAAAGAACTTAGAGCAGCAGGTAAGGTTATTGGATGTTGAAAAAAGGGATGAGTTGGAAAGTTAAAGAGAGGAGGCAGGACCTTTCTTTTTTGTTATAGGGGAAAAGACATTTGGTTTATGGAAGTTCGAAAGATATCGACTACCGTCTACCGGGAGGTTTTCGGGTGAAGAAATTGAAATTGGTGGATTTATTTTCTCATAGCGCTCATGTTGAGACGGTAAATCTACTACAAAAAGCAAAAACTTAGAAATCCTTAAATTTAGGCACTTTGCGACATATTGCTCATTCGATGAGCATGCTGAGAAATGCAAGAACAAACAAGTTAATAGCTTCATCTGGGTTTCCATTGTGATAGATATGGAGCAGGGGAATACACTAAATCAATAAATGTAGTATACTTAAGAAGATAAAATTAATAAATATACGGGTATATTTTATTAGCAAGTTATGATAAATACGCATTAGGAGGGGTTAAAGAAAATGAGTAAGAAGAGTAAAATGTTATTGTTGAGTTTAGTAGTACTGTTAGTAATGTCGATAGCAGTTGTAGGTTGTAATGGAACTACAGAGCCAGCACCAGAACAACAAGAGGAACCATCTGGTGATACAGAGCCAGCACCAGAACAACAAGAGGAACCATCTGCTGATACAGATGTAGCTGCGGAAGAACCAGTAGAACTAGCAGCACTGTCTCCCGCTGAAGGAGATTTTATCCCAGGGACTTCAATTACTTTCAGATGGGAAGCTACAGAGTGTGCTGAAAATTATAGAATAAGAATTGTCAGGCAAAGTGATGGCACAGTTTTTTATAACCGTTTGACCGAAAGCACAAAAAGCAGTTATACTGTTTCTAACTTCTTGGATGACGGTGAAATATACTGCTGGCAAGTGTCGATGCTTAATGCCGAAGGTTGGAGCGATTGGTCTGATAACAATTGTTTTACCAATAGTGATCAATAAGGGGACGGGGGGGGCAGGAATTTTGTCCAGCAAGTTTAGTCGTGCCTTTTGAGGGCTGTGTGCGTTCAACTCCCACCACCATCTGACCTTATACCCGATTAGCCAGACATATACAAGTTAGGTTTTGAACACGATTAATGCTCTCGACCTGTTTCCCCATACGACGGTTTCTCAAAAATAAGCGAAAAACCGATTGATCTCTTCCCCAATACGTCGGTGTCAAAAATCAATTTCTGACATCAATGCTATCAACTCGAGCCACGTCGAGTGTGTGGTGTTGATAGAGAAGAAGTAGGTTGGAATCAGTGGCTTATAGATTTTAAATGAAAATCGAAGAATGATTTATGTTCCCCTAGACTACGGTTTAGGGGATTTTTGCTTTAGGGGGGTGAGCAATTTCGCAGAATGAAGGTGTTTTGCGAAATTGTAATGATGTTTGTTTCCCTGAAGGAATCATGTTGAGGCGGTTGCTCTGCTGACAAGAAAATAGATGTATAAGCCCTTGGAAATGACGTATTTACGGTGTTTTCAGGGGTTTGTTTATTTTTTGAGAGTGGCCAAAGAGATAGATTTTGGGTGTGTTTTAAGGGGATGAGGAAAAAGAGCTGAATTGAGCTCACCCATGGAAATGTAGTTTTGCTTTAAGGGTTTAACGGTTTAGCGAAAGAACTCCTATATAAAATTTTTCAGCAAATGAATCCTTAAGATACTCATTATAGGCTGAAATTAAGCTGTCAACCATTTTTATATTTAAGAAAAAATCTCAAATATCTATATTTTTTTATTGGTTATTTGAAAGCTATTGTGCTATACTATATTTGTGTAATTCTATTCCTAATTAAAAATCGAGGTGTTTATGATGAGTGTATCCTATAACAAATTGTTTAAGTTATTAATCGATAAAGGCATGAAAAAAACTGAATTGCGCAAGGAAACAGGGATTAGCCCTAACACCTTGACTAAATTATCAAACAATGAATATATTTCAATGGAAGTACTGGTGAAAATTTGTCGTGTTCTTCATTGTGATGTAGGGGACATTATGGAGGTAATTCCAATAGCCGATGATAAGAAAGAAAGTAAATGAATAGATATGATAACAGGAGGAAAAACAATATGGAACGTAAAGAATACAGTGCAGGAATGGTCAAACTTTCGTTCTGGTTTTCCGAATTTCGCAAGGTAATTCAATTACTGAATAGTGGAAAGACGCTACCAGAAATAAAGGAAATGAATTTAGAAGAAAATATATTTTCAGCACCGACAGAAGCAAGATCCATTCAAATTTTTAATACCATATCTACTCGTGTTAAAGCCTTGGATCCTAGCTTTTATAGACTATTTGAAGAAAGTGACGTATTGAATCAAAAGCTTATTACTTTAGTCGCAATAATGGAGAGCGATACACTGTTCTTTGATTTCATGTATGAAGTCTACCGTGAAAAACTGATTATTGGTGTGGATGAAATCACAGATAGTGATATCAGTATCTTCTTCAAAGACAAGCAATTACAAAATGAGCGAGTTGCTAAGTGGACAGATTATACATTGAAGCGCCTTGGGAATTGCTATAAGACCCTTCTTATGGAAGCTGGGGTTTTGGAAAGGGCAACTAAGGTCCGAAAAATCCGAAAACCAATCCTCGACAAGACATTAGAGGATAAACTCAAAGAAAACCATATGGGGTTAACACTTCATACTTTGATGGGGGTGAGATAGATGGCCAGTTTAGAAGAAAGGCTGGATGTTGCTGAGCGACTTATAAAGAGTGAGAGCTTTAGACAGAACAAAGGATTGGGAAATGAAGTAGGGTACTATGTTTTTGATTATCCTGCTGAGAAAGAGTTGATTGTCAGGGAACGAATTGATTATATGAAGGGTAAAAATTTAAAAGGTTCAGATGGCTTTGAGCTGGTTGTCTTTGATTTATATGATATTGTAATTGATATTCTAGAATCTGAAGGCTTTATGGATCAATGCTTTAAATTTGAAAAGAAAAAAGGTCTTGAACGTATCATCAAAGCTGTGGGAAATCTATTACAAGTTAATGATGAAGACAGCATGATTGTAAAACATATACAAGAAAACACACCGAAGGATGCAGTGGTCTTTCTGATAGGGATAGGTAAATGCTATCCGATACTAAGATCACACAAGATACTTAATAATCTCCATCAAGCGATAGACAGAGTACCGGTAGTTCTTTTTTATCCTGGAAAATATGATGGACAAGAATTGGTCCTTTTTTCAACCATAAAAGATGATAATTACTACAGAGCTTTTAAGCTAGTAGATTAGAGGGGGATAAGATATGTTTATAAAAGATATGTTTGCAAAGCCAATTGATCGAGATATCAAAGGTGTTATCAAAGTAGGGCAAGCTGATGACGAAAATATCAAACAGGAACTTGAAGAATATGTCGTTACCAGAGAGCTTCAAAAGCATTTTGCTGACTTTTTAAGTAGCTACAAAAAAGGTGTCAATGGCCATACAGATAAAATGGGTGTTTGGATTTCTGGTTTCTTTGGAAGTGGTAAATCCCACTTCTTAAAAATATTATCTTATTTACTTGAGAACAAGGTAGTCAATGGCAAGAATGCGATCGATTATTTTATAGATGACAACAAAATTATCGACCCAATCGTGCTTGCAGATATGAAACTTGCGGCTAGTGTTCCTACGGATGTGGTTCTCTTTAACATTGACTCAAAGAGTGAAATGTCAGGAAAGCAGTCAAAGGATGCCATCGTTTCTGTATTTTTAAAGGTGTTTAATGAAATGCAAGGATTTTGTGGATCCATTCCTTTTCTTGCAGATTTGGAAAGGCAATTGGTAGAGCAAGAGAAATACGAGATATTTAAAAATAAATTTCAGGAAGACTTCGGGAAACCATGGGAAGAATCCAGACATAAATTTGACTTCATTCAAGACTCTGTAGTTGAAGTCCTGTTAGAAATGGAATTCATGAGTGAAGCAGCAGCTAGGAATTGGTGCGAAAAGGCTACGGAACCTTATCAACTTAGCATAGAAAATTTTGCTAAAATGGTAAGGGAGTATCTTGACAGAAAAGGACGCAACCACCATATTGTGTTTTTAGTAGATGAGATTGGGCAGTACATAGGCGAGGATTCTAAGCTCATGCTCAACCTACAGACGGTAACGGAGGATCTGGGTACCGCTTGCCAAGGTAAGGTTTGGATAGTTGTGACTAGCCAACAGGATATTGACTCCATTACAAAAACAAAAGGCAATGATTTTTCGAAGATTCAAGGGCGTTTTGACACACGTCTTTCCTTGTCATCTGCCAATGTGGATGAGGTTATTAAGAAGAGAATCCTTGATAAAACAACAACAGCTGACCAAACTTTAAGAATTTTGTATGAGCAAAAATCGACAATTATTAAAAATTTAATTGTCTTTAATGATGGTGTAGAAAAGAAATTATATAGTAATGAAAATGACTTTTCTTTGGTGTATCCTTTTGTACCTTATCAGTTCAATTTGCTGGCAAGTGTTCTAACTTCTATCAGAACTCATGGTGCATCCGGTAAGCATCTTTCTGAAGGTGAACGTTCCATGATTGCACTATTTAAGGAGTCAGCCATGAAGCTTATGGATAGAGACCATGGTGCTTTGATTCCCTTTAATGTGTTCTATGATGCCCTGCATCAGTTTCTGGACCACAGTCACAAAGGGGTTATTTCACGTGCGGCTGACAATAGCTATATCAACCCTGATCAAGAAGCGGATTGCTTTAATGTCAATGTCCTAAAAACTCTGTTTATGATTAAGTATGTTAAAGAAATTACTGCGAATATTGACAATATAACCAGTCTGATGATATCAGATATTGACACCGATAGAATTGCTTTGAAAAAGCGAGTAGAAGAAGCACTGAAGATCTTAGTTCGTCAGATGCTAGTTCAAAAAAATGGCGAAATCTATGTATTCTTAACAGATGAAGAGCAGGAAATCAATAGAGAAATTGAAAACCAGAACGTCGAGATGGCAGAGGTAATAAGTAAAGCTTCGGAGCTAATTTTCGAAGACATTTTCAGTGATAAGAAATACCGATATCCGGCGTTCAATGGACGATATAGCTTTGCTTTCAACCAGATTGTAGATGATAGACCTTACAAATCTAATCAAAACCACGATATTGGTGTTCGTGTTTTGACTCCAGGGTCTGATTACGGGGAGGATGAAACTACCCTTCGAATGATGTCAGGTCAAGGTAAGGAAGTTCTTGTTGTACTACCTAATGATTCTACTTTTTTAAATGAACTCCGAAGTGCTCTTAAAATAGAGAAATATTTAAGGCTTACGACGTCAAATAAATTAGCTAAGTTTGAGCAGATCAAAGAGGCTAAGCGAATTGAGATGCGTGAAAGAAATGGCAATGCAAAACTGTTTCTGCAAGAATCTATGAAAAATGCTGACATATATGTAAATGGAGATCGGGCACAGATTGGATCGAAAGAGGTGTCTTCTCGTATTAATGAAGCTATCGGACGATTAGTTTCTACCGTTTACCACAAGCTACCCTATATTGATGCTGCTATGAATGAAGCAAATATAAGAGCATTATTCAAATCATCCAACCAGCAGTCACTAACCATTGAAGGTGATCAGGAAGCAAATGTAAATGCTATCCATGATGTACTTAGTTATATTGCTAGCAACTCATCTATGCATACGAAAACATCTATGAAAAGTATTATGGATCGTTTTATGAAAGCACCTTACGGTTTTGTGGAAGATGATGTGGAGTGGATAGTGGCAAAGCTGTTTAAAAATGGAGATATCTCTATGACGGTTAATGGTGCTAGTATTACTTTAATGAATAAATCGGAAGATGAGATCATTAGATATATCACTAAAAAAGAGTATGTTGAAAAACTTCTTACAGAACGACGTAAGCAAGCGGGTATTGAAGAGAAGAAAGCTGTTCGTGAAGTCATGAAGGAATTATTTGGTGTGTCAAGTATCAATGATGACGATGATTCCATGATGCAATCATTCCAAAGCTATAGCAAGAATATTATTAACGAACTGGAAAAGTTTGAAATCATGTATCGTAGTCACCATTTGCCAGGGAAGAAAATCATTACTAATGGTAAAAGCTTACTTCGTGCAGTTGTTCAGATAGAGTCGCCTTCAGAATTTTTCAAAAAAGTCCATTCCGATCGTGATGACTATCTTGATTTTGCGGAAGATTATGAACCTGTAAAAGCATTTTTCTCAGGGGAACAAAAGACTATTTTTGAACGTGCCCTTCGTTTGATGAAAATCTATGATGAAAGTAAAACCTTTATAGTAGATGAAAAGGTAGAGGAATGTGTCAAAGCGGTTAAAGGCATTATAACTAAAGAAATGCCATATAGTGATATTCCTAAACTACCTGATCTTTTAGATCGTTTCAACGATGCTTATATGGCTGTTTTAACTAAAATGGAAGGACCTATTCTAAATGCCATAGCAGATTCAAAAACTAGAGTATTTGAGGTGCTTGATACCAAGGCTTATAAGCATGAGCTAAAAGATCGGTATATTAAGCTATTTAAAGAAATTCATGATAAAGCAACTACATGCAACAATGTGGCTACGCTTCAGAATGTAAAGGTTGAAGCAGATGCACTGAAAGTAAGACTTCTTAATGAAATGGCTAGAAAAGACGAAAAAATAGCCGAAGAAACACCTCCATATGGCGGCGAGACTCCAAGTCCAAAGCCACCAGTGAAAAAAAGAAAGAGCATTAGCATTAAGAATGTAAGTTTGACTTCATCATGGCAAATAGAAACGACTCAAGATTTAGATAAATATATAAGTGATTTAAGAGAAAAAATCATGAAGGAAATCGATCAAGATA
Organism: Desulfitispora alkaliphila; assembly: GCF_050433185.1. Taxonomy (NCBI): domain Bacteria; kingdom Bacillati; phylum Bacillota; class Desulfitisporia; order Desulfitisporales; family Desulfitisporaceae; genus Desulfitispora; species Desulfitispora alkaliphila. The sequence goes on along the minus strand of NZ_JBNPXS010000004.1, from coordinate 58,920 downwards.
CCATAATAAATATTGAGTTTTAGAGGAGGAAAACCATGAATAAAACTGCGATTAAGCATTTTGCTATATGGGCAAGAAACAAGCTCATAGCAGATATAATCTATAAAGCTGGACTTTTAGGCATCACTGAAAAAGAAATCAAGAATCCGCTACCACAGTCAACACAAACTGTTCAGTTTTTTGATATCGGAACTAAAGAGCCGAACTCTATTACAGGCACTGAAATTGAACAGCGAAAGAAATTAGTAGAAGAGATTCAACGAAAATCCAGTCAGGTTGATTATAATACAGCATATAAAAATGTTATCGAGGAAGTAGCCTATACCTGGTTTAATCGTCTGATTGCTATTCGTTTTATGGAAGTGAACGATTATCTTCCAACCCGAGTAAGGGTACTTTCTTCTGAAAGTAAAGGGAAATCGGAACCAGATATTGTAACACACGCATTAGACGTAGACCTTGAGTATTCAGCTTACGAAAAAGACCAAGTTATGAAGCTTAAACAAGAAAACAAGCTGGATGAACTGTTTCGAATGCTTTTTATTAAGCAGTGTAATGCTTTAAACGCTAACCTTCCTAATCTTTTTGAGAAAACCAGTGACTATACTGAACTTCTTTTAAATGTATCTTTTACGGATAAAGATGGTGTTGTTTACCGCTTGGTTAATGATATCCCAGAAGATGATTTTAATGTATCCAAGGAAGGACAAGTTGAGATTATAGGATGGTTGTATCAGTATTATAATACGGAAATCAACGAACTAGTATATGATGGAAGTATGGCTAAAACTAGGATTTCTAAGGAATTATTGCCTGCTGCTACAACAATTTATACTCCTGACTGGGCTATAAGATATATGATTGAAAATAGTCTTGGGCGTTTTTGGTTAAAAGGACACCCCAATGAGGACATGTGTGCTGGATGGAAATACTATATTGATGACGTAGAACAAGATAGAAAAGTGCACGAACAACTGAGTGATATATATAAGCGAAGCAAGGTAATTAACCCAGAAGAAATTAAACTAATTGATCCGTGTATGGGTAGCGGACACATTTTGGTGTATGCGTTTGATATATTAATGCAAGTATATGAATGCTGTGGGTATAGCAAAAGAGATGCTGCAAAAAAAATTATTGAGAAGAATATATATGGATTAGATATAGATAAGCGTGCATATCAGCTTGCGTACTTTGCTATTATGATGAAAGCAAGACAATATAATAGACAAATTTTCACATCTAAAATATCATGCAATGTTTATGAGATAATAGAAAGTAATACGATTGATCGAAATCAATTAAAATTCTTTGGTTCGGCAATGAACGAAAGAATGCGTAAAAATGCACTTAGTCAGATGGAATACTTGATAGACCAGATGTATGATGCTAAGGAGTATGGCTCTATACTAAAAATAGAGAAATTAGATTGGGTTTTACTAAATGACTTTTTAAACAGTATCAATATTTCTGGACAGATCACAATTGACACAATCAATATTGACATGACTCGGAAACAACTTATTAAGCTCGTTCAAGTGGCTTCTGTTTTAGCAGGAAAGTTTGATGTGATAGTAACTAACCCTCCATATTTCAGCAGTCTAAGGTTTAGTACTAAATTATTAGAGTATGTGAATAACCATTACTCAAGTGTTAAATCAGATTTATCAATGATTATGTATAAAAAGGCCATTGATGATTTTTCTAAGGAAAACAGCTACATCTCTTTTATAACAACATCCTCATGGATGTATTTAAAAAGTTTCGAGAGTTTGAGGGAGTATATATTAAATAATATTGACTTCGTATCAATAGTAGATTTTGGCACTGAATTATTTGAAGGTAAAGTAGGTCACAATCCTATTGTAGCTTGGGTAAATCACACTTGTCATACAAATAGAAAAATTGTAGGAATCAGACTTGTTGATTATTGTTATTCTCGTAGAGGCGAAAAAGAAGGAGAATTTTTTGAGGCTAAAAACAGGTATTATCCTCATCAAGATAATTTATTGAAAATTCCAAGTATGCCAATTGCATATTGGGTAAGTGAGAAATTTGTGTCAAATTTTGAAAAAGGTTTAAGAATAGATGGTATTAGTGATTTTACCGGATCACAAAATATTACAGCGAATAATGAAAAATTCATCAGGTATATATGGGAAATTAGTAATAAACATATTGGAGAAAACAAAAATTGGTCTTTTTACGCAAAAGGTGGCGATTTTAGGAAGTGGTACGGAAACATTGAACTGGTAGTTGATACAAGCTCTGCTGCGATTAATTTTTATAAAAATAATTCCACATCAAATTATTTAAATGAAAAATATTGGTACAGAGAGGGTATAACTTATTCAGCTGTTACTACAAAAGGGACTGGATTTCGATATTATCCACCTATAGGGGGATTTGATAAAGGGGGTCCTACGATTTGCTATATTAAAGATTTATATTATGTTCTTGGTTTATTTAACACGAAGGTAGCAGGTATGATTTTAAATATGATGAATCCAACTATTAATTTACAAGTTAAAGATATTAAAGCGTTGCCTATAATATTTGATTATGAAAAAAAAGATATTATAGAGAAATTAGTCAAAGAGAATATCTCTTATGTAAAATTGGATTGGGATAGTTTTGAAACCTCTGCAGATTTTAAGATCCACCCACTTATAATGAATAAAGAAATACTTTCTGAAGTTTTTATTGATTGGCAACAATTTGCTAAATCACGATTTAATCGGCTTAAAGAGAATGAAGAAGAACTTAATCGTATTTTCATAGACATTTATGGGCTCTCAGATGAATTGACACCAGAAGTCAAGGAAAAGGATGTTAGTATTCGAAAAGCTAATATTGGTCGTGATATCAGGAGCTTTATCTCCTATGCTGTAGGCTGCATGATTGGTCGCTACTCCTTAGATGTAGAAGGCCTTGCCTATGCAGGTGGAGACTGGGATAATAGTAAATATAGCACCTTTATACCTGATAAGGAAAATATCATACCAATTACTGATGAAGAGTATTTTAAAGATGATATCGTAGGCTTATTTGTAGCGTTTGTGAAAAAAGTGTATGGAGAGGATACCATTGAAGAGAATCTTGACTTTATAGCTGAAGCCTTAGGGAATAAAGGTAATATTTCACGTGAGGTTATTAGAAATTACTTTATCAAGGATTTCTTTAAAGATCATTGTAAAATTTATAAAAAGCGACCAATCTATTGGCTGTTTGACAGCGGCAAACATAATGGTTTTAAAGCATTGATATATATGCACCGATATGATGAAAATACCATAGGTAATCTGCGTATTGATTACCTACACAAGATGCAACGAATTTATGAAAATGAGATAACAAGAATGCAGGAGACCATTGAAAACAGCAATAATGCTCGTGAAGTTACTGCGGCCACAAAGAGAAAAGAAAAGCTTATAAAGCAGCTAAAAGAGACTAAAGAGTACGATGAAAAGATTGCCCATCTTGCATTAGCTCGTACTCCTATAGATCTTGATGATGGTGTAAAGGTAAATTATGAAAAAGTACAAATGGATACGGAGGGCAAGAAGTTAGATGTACTTGCTAAAATCTAAGTGAAAGGAGGGTGTGAGATGGCAGAATTAAATCTAAAACAGATAACCGATAAGCTCAATAATGAGTTCACTGGAGGAACCCGTAAGCTGGTGTTCTGGTATGATGATAAAGCAGAATTTGAAGAGGACATTGATTCTTTGGAGATTAGCAATGCTAAGATATATCATCTGGAAAAAGACAATCAATTTTATACTAAATATTTTCTTGAGCGGAAAGATACTGAAACTAACTATCTTATCTATGCACCATTCCCACGCCCCCAGGTAAGAGATAACCATCTGGAGGATATGTTACTCTACTCCAAACAGTTTTTTGCTGATCGGGCATCACTTCTGACTGTAGATTTGGGGATTGATCAGAAGTATAAGCCTGTTATACAGAAGCATATCAAGTTCTTTGGCGCAAAAGATCGAACACAGAAATTTTATGAATTGGAGCTTGAAAATTTTACTAAAGAAAGCATTGAAGTAGCTCTTATGAGTGTTTTATGTAAAACAAGAATAGCCTTCTTTGACGAGGTTGTACGCGTTGTTTTGACAGAGGATAAATTGGAAGATAATAAATTTTTAGATGCGTTTAAGAAGTATGATCTCTTAGAGGCCTTCTGGCGTTTATGTGAAGAACAGTTTGGCTATACAGATGTAGAGCCTACACTAGAAAAACTTGTGATCACCATGTTTGTGACCTATACACAGCGATATATTCAAGGTGAGGTCCCTTCCTCTTGGAAGAATTTTGTTTCATATAAATCAGGTAACATTATCGCCTTCCTTGATAATCTAATGAACAATGTTCTATACAGGGGAAAATATGATGATTTATCATCCCTTGTTTCGAAAAGCCTCAATGCAAAGTCAGCATTAGAGAGCTACAACCCGGAAGCCTTATTAAATTGTGATACCTTTGAGGTAGTAGATCAAATCATAATTGGCTGGATAAAAGATCGCCTTCTTAGTGAAGATGTAGGAGCAAAACTTAATAATTTATCCATGACTGAAATTTGTAAGGATAGACGTAAAAAGCACTTTAGAGAGAAATATCGAACCGAGTATCATCTGCTCGAAAGTGCCTATAATGTGATCTTAGCTGCCAATTATCAAAGCGAAGAAGGATTAAAAGATATTGTCATCCAGTATATAACATCTGACTATAAGATCGATAGTCAATACAGAAAATTTTATTTAAACTACGATCAGTTAAGTGATAATGCACCTTTTGAAAAATTGAGAGATTTGGTTGAAAACATATACACCAATGAATATCTGGCGAAAAGCGTATACAGTTGGAACAGTGCTCTGAAGAAGGGGGATATGAAATCTGTTTTACCTCTTCAGAGAAGTTTTTATAGCAAGTATGTTCAGCCTAGCAAAGACCGAGTTGTGGTAATTATTTCAGATGCTATGCGATATGAAGTGGGTCAATCACTCTTCACAAAGCTACAGAATGACGAGAAATGTTCTCCTAAATTTGAAGCTATGATGGGCGTTTTACCTTCTTATACCAGACTTGGTATGGGAGCACTACTTCCCCACAGAACTCTTGAATTAAATGATGATAGCAAGGTTTTAGTTGATGGAATGCCTTCGGAATCTCTTAAGCAGCGAGAGTCTATACTAAATTCTAATACACAGAAAAGTAGAACCATTCAATTTGATGATGTTAAATTGATGAAAAAAACTGAGCTTAGAGAAGTGTTCACAGGCATGGATGTGGTCTATATTTATCATAACCAGATTGATGCTAGAGGGGATAAATTAAATACGGAAAATGAAGTATTTACTGCTTGTGCTGAAGCTGTAGAAGAGGTGTTTACATTGATTAAACGGCTATCAGTGAGTGCAAATACCTATCATTTTATCGTAACAGCAGATCACGGTTTTATTTACAAAAGAGACAAGTTACAAGAAAGAGATAAAATTGTTCATTTTGCAGATAATGATGCCTTTGTGAATAGAAGATTTATTGTTTCAGAAGAAGCGGTAGAAGATGATGGAATTATGTCATTATCCATGGGAGAGATCTTAGGTAATAGTGATTCAAAAATACTATCCGTCCCCATCAGCTCTAATGTATTTAAAGTATCTGGTGGCGGTCAGAATTTTGTTCACGGTGGATCCTCGCCTCAGGAAATGATTATTCCTGTTATTGACGTGAAAGTTGAAAAAGGTCATGCAGATACAAGACCAGCACAAATTATGTTGGTTAGTATGGTTCAAAAGGTTACGAACCTAATCTCTTCACTAGACTTTATTCAGTCTGACGCAGTGAGTGATGTGGTGAAAGAAACCAGCTACAAAATCTTCTTCATTTCAGAAGATAATGAAAAAATATCTAATGAATGCATCTATATAGCAGATAAAAAGGATAACGATCCTAGTAAGAGAATTTTTAGATTAAAGTTTAATTTCAAGAACAAACAATATGATAAATCTAAGAGTTATTATTTAGTAGCTTATGATGATAAAAACAATGTTGAAGTTTTACGTCATGGTGTCGTAATGGATATAGCCTTTGCGGATGACTTTGGCTTCGGCTTCTAAGGAGGGGTGAGTAGGTGGATGAAAGAGAATCAAACCATGATGAAATTGAAATAGAAGAATTTCAAGATGACTTTGATATAAAACATATTAGTGAAGAGACTGCTGATGATATGATGGCCTCAGATAATTATCTTAATGAGAAACTAAATGAAGTTTTTCCAGGGAAGATCGTACGTAAAGATTTGACCAAGAAGATTAAAGAAGGCGCTAATGTACCTGTATATGTACTGGAATATCTTCTCGGGATGTACTGCGCAACAACGGAGGAAGACGCCATAGCTGAAGGTGTACGCAATGTAAAAAATATCTTGGCTGAAAACTTCGTTCGTCCTGATGAAGCGCAGAAGATTATCTCTAAATTAAGAGAACGGGGCAGCTATACAGTTATAGATAAGCTTTCTGTCAAATTAAATTATCGACATGATATCTATGAGGCGGAATTTTCCAATTTGGGAATCAAAAATGTACCCATTTCAGAGAAATATGCATCAGATTTTGAACGCCTCCTGAGTGGAGGTATCTGGTGTATTGTTCAGTTGGAGTATTTCTATGATGAGGCAGATAAGAGTAGAATCCCCTTCATCATAACGAAACTTACTCCTATTCAAATGCCGAATTTAAATATGGCTGAGGTACTAGATGGAAGAGATCAGTTTACAAAAGTAGAATGGATAGACATTATTCTTCGGTCCATAGGAATGGAGCCTATCAAATTTTCATTTAGGGTAAAGATGCTACTCCTAGCTAGAATGATTCCGCTTGTAGAGAACAACTTTAACCTATGTGAGTTAGGACCTCGTGGCACGGGGAAATCCCATGTATATAAGGAGATTTCACCAAATAGCATTCTGGTCTCCGGGGGACAAACTACTGTGGCAAATCTTTTTTATAACATGTCAAATAAGACAGTTGGTCTAGTTGGTATGTGGGACTGTGTGGCATTTGATGAAGTGGCAGGGATTACCTTTAAAGATAAAGATGGCATACAAATTATGAAAGACTATATGGCATCCGGATCTTTTTCAAGAGGTAAAGAAGAAAAAAATGCTTCTGCATCTATGGTTTTTGTGGGAAATATTAATCAAAGTGTGGATGTACTCCTTAAAACATCCCATTTATTTGATCCATTCCCGGAAGCTATGGCATATGATAGTGCTTTTTTTGATAGGATGCACTGTTATCTACCTGGATGGGAGATACCTAAATACAGACCTGACTTTTTTACAAACCAATATGGCTTTATTACTGATTATCTGGCAGAATTTTTAAGGGAGTTGAGAAAAACCTCTTATGCAGATGCGCTGGATCAATATTTTAAAATAGGAAATAATCTAAATCAACGTGATGTAATTGCCGTAAGGAAAATGGTATCTGGACTTATAAAGTTAATCTATCCAAATGGAAAGTTCGAGAAGGAAGATATCGAGGAAATTCTCCGATTTGCACTGGAGAGTCGTAGACGTGTGAAAGAACAGCTTAAGAAAATCGGTGGTATGGAATTTTATGATGTGAATTTCTCCTATATAGATAATACAGATTTCACAGAAGAATTCGTTCCTGTACCAGAGCAAGGCGGTGGCAAACTGATTCCTGAAGGACTTCATAAGCCTGGACAGGTATATACTGTAAGTCGAGGGAAATCTGGTATGCTTGGCGTTTTCAAACTGGAAACAGAAATGGTTTCTGGATCTGGTAAATTTGAGCGTACAGGAATAGGGTCTGATAGGGAAGCAAAAGAATCTATAGATACAGCGTATAGATATCTAAAAGCAAATGGTAAAAATGTTAGTGGTACCATCAGCACCTCAACGAAGGACTATTTAATGCATCTTCAAGACTTAAATGGAATAGGTATCACTAATCAACTATCTTTAGCTGCATTTGTGGGCCTATGTTCAGCGGCACTGCATAAGCCGGTGGTCAGTAGTCTTGCGATTCTAGGAAATTTAAGTATTAGTGGAAGTATTATAAAAGTGGAAGAACTCGCTAACGTTCTTCAGGTTTGCCTAGATAGTGGCGCTAAAAAAGTACTATTGCCAATTACATCAGCTGCGGATATGTCTTCCGTCCCTCCGGAATTGATGGGGAAATTTAATCTAATCTTTTATCAGACACCTGAAGACGCAGTTTTTAAAGCTCTTGGTGTTGAATAATAATAAAATAAGCATCCGCCTGAGTGACCAGGTAGATGCTTATTTTATTTTCCGAACTTCCGGGAGTTCTGCATAAGGTCAAAAATTTTAAAATTCAAGAACGATTGCAACTCTCCACTTAGTTTTTCGAGATCTTCTTGAGTTATTTCAAACTCACCTTCTTTGCCTTTTAAAATAATATAGGCATCCTCTTCATCATAAATAATTTTATAGCCAAGTAGGTGGAGCTGCATTTCCATGTAATAGTCAAAGCTTTTCTTAACTTCGGGATTTTTCTCCCAATCCATTAAATAGGTAGGCGTGAGTTGAAGTGCATCCGCCAAAGCTTTAATCTTGTCTTTTCTTACATTCTTAATTTCTCCGCTTTCATATCTTTGAATCGTTGGTGCACTTAGACCCGCAGCTTTTGCAACTTCCTCTAGGGTAAGGCCCAGCTCTAATCTTCTATTTCTAATTTTGTCTTTAAATTCCACTACCTCACCTGCTTTCATGAGAATATCATTTAACTTTACTATACATTAAAATTTGCGTATTTGCAATATAAACTTAAAAATACCACATAAAAATTGCGTTTACGTATTGACGAGTAAAGTGAGATGTATTAAAATAAAGTTACGTAAAAGCAAAAAAAGAAAGGGGGGAGTAAAGTGTTTGATCAGAAAAAATTTAAAGCACTACTCGTTATAAAAGGCAAGACTATGCAGAACATTGCCGATTTACTAGGGATAAATCAAGCCACACTGTATAGAAAAATCAATGGTAACAGCGATTTCTATAGAAGGGAGATTCAGGCTATCTGTCAATATCTTGAGATAGATGATCCCAATGATATTTTTTTTGCTTAAGAAATTACGTAAACGCAAAAAAACATTATATTTAAAATGCTGGCTACAAAAATAGGTTACCAAGATATTGGTTTTATTGGTTAACAAGTGAGAGAACTTTTTTAATTTAGGGGGGCAACTTTTTAGATTCTCGTGACCTATATATAGGGGGCAAAAATATTTTTGAAAAAATTTACGAAATTAAACTTTCTAGCGGCTTATATATAAGGAATGAATTTTTTTAAAAAGGGGGTTTAATTCTTGCTCTCCCGTGCCCTATATATAGAGGCTAAAATTAAAAATCCAAAGGAGGAACATGTTATGAACAAATCTTTAAAAGAGCTTATTGAAATCTATGGTGAAGAGGAGGTTGTCGGAAGGATTTTAGAGCAGTTAAAGCTGCTAGCCTTCAGCGATGATGAAGAGGTAAAAGAATCGGTTATAGCAGCACTAGATGATGCAGGCTGTGATACGGAGTACATCTATAGCTTATGTGAATACACCAATCTTGTAAGTTATGCATCGGAAGAAGTATCCGTTACAGCTGAACCATGGAATGAAAACTAGGTGGTTACCTATCACTAGAAAGGAGGACACCATGGACTTTATTATATCCACAGGAAATACCAGACGTGATAAGCACTGGAAAAAAAGAGTGGTGACATGGGATGAGTTTGTAAAAAAACTCTCCCGTACCACCTATACAAGGGAGACCCAAGTTGAATATCATCAAATGAAGAAAAAGCAGCAGGATGATATCAAAGATGTGGGCGGATATATTGCAGCAGATCTTAAGAATGGTAGCCGCAAGAATGAACACATCGCATCAAAGACGATGCTATCCCTTGATGCAGATTATTTAAAATCAGTAGCCAGCTATATGGCGGATGTCAAATCAGAATTTCCTTATTCTTCTTGTACTCATTCTACCCATAGTCATACACCTGATAAGCCAAGGCTAAGAACAGTGGCCCCTTTTTCTAGGCCGGTTTCAGCTGATGAATATCAAGCCATTAGTAGGATGGTTGCTTTTGAAATTGGATTAGAGTACTTTGACGAAGCTTCCTTCAAGCCAAGCCAGTTTATGTACTGGCCGAGTACACCCAGTGATGGAGAATATGTCTTTGAAGAGATGAAAGGGCCATTTCTAGATCCAGACTCCATACTGGCAAAATACCATAACTGGAAAGATATATCCTCTTGGCCAGGTCCATCAAGGCAAACGGACGCTGCGCAAAGGGAGAAGAAGAAACAGCAAGATCCACTTTCAAAGTCTGGTCTTATTGGAGCATTCTGCAGGAGCTATACCATAAGAGAAGCCATTGCGACTTTTTTATCCGAGGTCTATGAGCCAAGTGCAGCCTCAGATCGTTATGATTATATTCCAGCGGATTCTTCCGCAGGAGTGTGGATAGAGGATGATAAGTTCTCCTTCTCCCATCACTCCACTGATCCAGCTTATGGGATGATGCTAAACGCTTTTGATTTAGTCCGCATCCACCGTTTTAGAAACTTAGATGATAAATGTAATGAAGATACTCCAGTAAGCAAGCTACCTTCCTATAAGGCCATGATGGAGTTTGCCTCAAAGGATGAGAAGGTTAAGCTTCTTCTCATAGAAGAGAGACAGGCTAGGGCCAAGGAGGAATTTAGTGAAGATGATGAATGGCAGAAAAGACTGGAATATGAATCCCGCTCCACGGTACTAAAAAACAATCTACACAACATCACCCTGATTCTACAAAATGATCCTAATTTACAAGGGATAGTATTTAATCAGCAGCTTGATGGTATGGAAATCAAAGGCAGCGTCCCTTGGAACCATCCTTCAAAGTACTGGAGGGATGCAGATGATGCCCAACTCATTAGCTATATTGACTCCAACTATGGGACCTTTTCTCAGCGTAATTATCAAATCGCTGTGGCTAAAGTGACAGATGACAGGTCCTATCATCCTATTCGAGAATACCTGGACTCTTTACCAGAGTGGGACAAGGTGCCAAGAGTGGATACCTTACTCATTGACTACCTTGGTGCAGATGATAACAAATACGTCCGTGCTGTTACGAGAAAAACCCTATGTGCAGCTATCAGTCGGGTTCAAAATCCTGGCTGTAAATTTGACTCCATGCTTGTCTTAAATGGACCTCAAGGAGTTGGTAAAAGTACTCTGATCTCAAAGCTTGCTGGGGAATGGTTCTCCGACAGCTTAAACCTTGGAGATACTAAAGACAAAACCGCCGCAGAGAAACTTCAGGGTTACTGGATACTTGAGATTGGTGAACTGGCAGGCCTTAGAAAAGCTGAAGTTGAAACCCTAAGATCCTTCCTCTCAAGGCAAAACGATATTTACCGTGCAGCCTTTGGAAAACGTGCCACACCTCATCTTCGCCAGTGCATTTTCTTTGGTACCACCAATGCAGAGTCCGGCTACCTAAGGGATACAACAGGGAATCGTAGGTTCTGGCCAGTGAAAACCCCGGGTAATGGATGTAAAAAATCATGGGAAATTTCTAATGAAGAGATTCAGCAGATATGGGCAGAGGCATTAGTATACGTGAAAGCTGGGGAAAAGCTATATCTTGATGCATCCATGGAGCAGCTGGCCAAGGATGAACAAAGAGATGCCATGGAATCTGATGAGCGTGAAGGTTTGGTTCGGGAATACCTAGATACCCTTCTCTCTGAGGATTGGGATAAGATGGATCTCTTTGAGAGAAGAAACTTCTTAAGCGGAAATGAATTTGGTGCTGAAGAAAGAATGGGGAAAATTCGACGAAGCAGTGTATGCAATATGGAAATTTGGTGTGAATGCTTTGGTAAGGACAGAGCCAATTTAGGCAGAGCAGATTCTAATAATCTAGCTGCCATATTAATTAAACTAGGCTGGATGAGACGGGATAAAAAGGAGCGGACTACTCTTTATGGTCCACAGTATATTTATGTACCTAAAAACGTTCCTAGCGCTGTTCCTAAAAAACAGTAAATTGGGTACATGTTCCCGATTTTGAGTTGTTCCTTAAATAATGCTTAGGAACAAATTATGGAACAACTCAAAGCCCTCTAGCGGTAAGCCTTAGATAGGTTATGTTCTTATAATCCTAATAATTATTATTAATTATAAATTATATAAAATAACCCCGTATAGAGTAATACTTGTATATTTCGCGCGTATAGGGGTTTTGGAGTTTTGAGAACGATAAGAACAGGAGGTTAATATGATGAGTTCAAGTGCATATATCTCAAGATGTCAGAAGGAATTAAAAGAGTGGAACGCACCACTTAGTGATTGGTACCCAACAGACTTGATTGACATTGAAGATGAAAATTCAAGTAATAGCCTTTTTACCTGTGAACTTTGCGGGTGTAGTAGAGTGAGATTTGTCCATGTAATGGAGCATGATCTTTACTTTGAGAGTGTAAGCGTTGGGTGTATATGTGCTGGAATTATGGAAGGAGATATTCTAGCAGCTAAGGAAAGAGAACGCTTAATGAAAAATAGGGCGAGAAGAAAAAGAAACTTTCCTAAAAGGAAGTGGAAGGAAACCCCTAATGGTAATTATATCCTTATGTATAAAAGCTCATATATACAGATGATATGTAGTAATTTTAACGATGAGCATTACGGCGTAAGCTATAACGGTAAAACAGTCTGGAAACATAAAGGTCGCCCTATAACAAGTTTTTTAGCCGGAGTTTATGCCGCCTTTGATCTCGTGGATCCAATAGAAAAGGTAATGAATCCATGAAAGAAAAAAGGGTTATAACTAGAGTTATAAATGCAGTAAAAGTGATGAGAGTTACATTTTATAAACTTAAGGGGTGTTAAGTTTAAATGGATAGATGTTGATAGTAGATTTCAGAAGGGAGATGGGGAAACTATGAATGCTAAAACATATTTATCACAGGCTATGTGGCTTGACATAATGATTAATCAAAAGTTGGAAGAGCAAGAGAGACTTAAAGCGATGGCGGAGAAGGTGACGTCTAATTTTGCAGAGGTGAAAGTTACAGGTGGGGAAAGACAAAACACCCGTGAAGAGAGCAATGTCAAACTCATTGACCTGAGACATGAAACCAATGAAATTACGGATAGGTATATAGATTTAAGAAATGAAATTATGGAGACCATCAATCAGCTAGAGGAAATGAACTACCGGCTGATACTTGAGATGAGATACATTAGCAAAAAAGGCTGGGATGAGATTGCTGCTACAATGGGTTACGATGTTAGGTGGATTATGGAGCTGCACGGTAGAGCATTAAAAAAAGTGGATAAAATACTAAGACTTCAGAAAACTTCATAGAAGTTCATATTGGACATGTGATATAGTGTAAAGTGTAGAAGTATGAGAGAATGATTTATCAGTAAAAATTAATTTGATAAATTGACAAGGACTTCAGTAAAATTCATAGAAGTTCATATAGCAAGTGTGCTATAGTATAAAGTGTAGAAGAATATAAAAAACACCAAAGAGCCCAAAGGACTAGCGTCCTGAGGGTTTTTGTCATAAAGAGAAGCCTTTGCATTAAAAACTGCAGAGGCTTTTTTCATGGAAAGGATGAAGAAAATGAAACCGGAATGGAAAGATCTAAGAAGAAAACCATCGGTACAGGATATGAGAACCAGGCTGGGCAGGTTGTATCAAATACAACAGGACTATGAGAAACTGATACGAGCAATGCTGGATATCAACTGTGAAAAAATCGAGAACGATCGCCGAGGGAGAGACCGCCAAGAAGAAAAGGATTTATTGTGTTCACTGGAGTTTATGGAGGAACAGAGAGAGGCGCTTTTAGGACAAAGAAAGGTGGAACTTAAACGGTTCTACAGGCTTTTGGAAACTGTCGAAAGCCCTAAAGTCAAATTGATACTGGTGCTAAGACATGTACACTTCCTAAGCTGGAAAGATATAGCCGAGGCCCTTGGGACGAGTGTGAAAAAGGTAAAGTACCTTCACGAAGAGTTTATCATTGAGAGGTGAAGGCAATGCCTATGAAACCAAAGAAACCCTGTAAGTATCCAGGCTGCCCAAACTTAACAGACAAGACCTACTGCGAGATACACACTGATGACAGACCAAGTGCTGCCGCTAGAGGTTATGACAGCAGGTGGAGGAAGGCAAGAGCCAGGTTCTTAAAGGCCAGTCCCCTGTGCGTTAAGTGTAAGGAAGAAGGTAAACTTGTAAAAGCTACGGTAGTAGATCATATCGTTCCCCACCGTGGAGACCGTGAACTCTTTTGGGATCAGAGTAACTGGCAGGCTCTTTGTAAGAAGTGTCATGATAGAAAGACAAGAAGTAAGGATCAGTACCAGGAGTACACGTACTGACTCCAAATATGGGGGGAGGGGCGGTTATAATCTCTACAACCCAGTGGTATCAGGACCGCCGCCCCCCTTCGTGTAAAAAAACGCAGAATTAAATAGGGGGGATACCTAAAAATAGCTTAACCGTCTGAAAAAAACTTAATGAAATAGCCAAACTACAAGGAATTTATAGTTTAAATCACTGAAAGGTTTTGCTAAATAGTTACTACTTTTGCTGTGAAACAGCTGCTGAGTGCAGAGTTTTGCAGCATTTTTTATGCAATAAATGAAGGAAAGGATGTGAAGCAGTGACGAAATTTCAAGCCAAACAAATACGGGAGCTTCGGTTGAGAGGTGTTGGTTATCGGGCCATTGCTTCAATTACCGGACTCTCAAGAGATATCGTTAGAAATTACTGTAAGACCCATGACCTAGATGGCCTAGCATCGGATGTTAGGATAAATATCTTAGAAAAAATGGAGAAGGGCGAGGCATGTTTAAGCTGTGGCAGAGATTTGAAACAACCGGCCACTGGTAGGAAGAGAAAGTTTTGCTCAGATACCTGTAGACGTCAGTGGTGGATGCAGCATTCGGATAACATTCAGCGAAAAGAAACAGCCTACTATGACTTGACCTGTGCTTATTGCGGCGAGGACTTCAAGGTCTACGGAAACAAGAACAGGAAGTATTGCAGTCACAACTGCTATGTACATGATAGGTTTTGGAGAAAAGAAGAAGGAAGAGCACCCTATGTTGGACCTTCCATGATAGAGGAGGCATATTATGAGTGATATGAAATGGAAAACCATACCGGTTGGAGATTTAAAGCCGGCTGAATATAACCCCAGGAAAAAGCTAAAAGCCGGAGATAAGGAATACGAGAAAATTAAAAGCTCAATCCTAGAGTTTGGTTATGTAGAACCGATTATTGTTAACTACGATATGACAGTGATTGGAGGACACCAGAGGTTAACGGTCCTTAAAGATCTAGGGCATACAGAAGTACAGTGTGTAGTCCTTGATATTAAAGAAGATGCAAAGGTCAAGGCCCTTAATATCGCACTAAATAAAATCGCTGGTGAGTGGGACGAAAAACTTCTAGCAGATCTATTGGTGGATATTCAAGCTGCAGATTTTAATACAGATTTTACGGGTTTTGAGCCACCGGAGATAGAGATGCTATTTTCTAAAGTCCATGACAAAGAAATTAAAGATGATGATTTTGATGTGGACGCAGCCCTAAAGGAAGAACCTATATCAAAACAGGGAGACCTTTGGTTACTTGGAAAACACCGTCTAGTTTGTGGAGATAGCACGATTCCTGAAACCTATGAAAAACTTATGGATGGTAAAAAAGCCAATATGATTCTTACGGACTTGCCCTATAACGTGGATTATGAAGGCACCGCTGGGAAAATTAAAAATGACAATATGGGGGATAAAGAGTTCTATGAGTTTCTCTTAAAAGCATATCAAAATATGTTTGAGCATATTGTTGATGGTGGAGCAATTTATGTATTCCATGCAGATAGGGAGACAGTTAATTTTAGATCCGCTTTTAAAGAAGCTGGCTTCTTTTGCCACCAAACCTGTATTTGGGTGAAAAATGCTCCGGTACTTGGAAGATCTGATTATTTATACGCCCATGAACCCATTCTTTACGGGTGGAAGCCGACAGCAAGTCATAAGTTTTATGGGGATAGAAAAAATAGAACCGTCTGGAACTTTGATAGGCCAACGAAATCAAAACTTCATCCAACGACAAAGCCGCTGCAGCTACTAGCCTACCCCATTAAGAACTCAAGCCTTGCTAATTGCATCGTTTTAGATCCCTTTGGCGGTTCTGGAAGTACACTTATCAGTAGCGACCAGACCAATAGAATTTGTTATATGGTAGAGCTGGATGAAAAGTTTGTGGATGTGATTGTAGAAAGGTTCGTGTTACATGCAGGGACCAGTGCGGATGTGTTTCTTGTAAGAGATGGGGAGAAAATTTCCTATGAGGATGTAAAGCAGGAAGCAGAAGTAGAGTAAAGGTTATTTAATATATAAAGAGCCAAATGAATGGCCCTAAAAGGCTTGACTTATATCTCCTTTAGAGTGATGTATATAGTACCAAAAATAAAGGAGGTATCAGTCAATGCGTATTGAAACAACTTGTGAAAATCGAAAAGAGCTGGTGAAAAGCATCGGTGAATTTTTAGGAGAGAAGCCTAAGTATGTAGGACCACCAAGTTATGCATACAGGGCAGAGGGCTTTATCATTGAACGAGATGGAACGGTGGTAAGTGAAACAGAAATGGATGGTGAAAGGATGAGAGCACACTTAGAAGAGCAGGGATTTGTAGAACCAATGCAGCAACTTGAAACTCTGGAGGTCAGCGTTCCTTTAGAGGGTATGGAGGGACTTGCCCTTCAAAACCTGATCTACATGCTTAAAAGCAAACAGTACCTGCTCAACCGGGTGGTTGGAAAAGAGCAGTTTTCCATCAATGATGAATTTATTAATGCGCTGCAAACGAATTTGCCAGAAAACAAAGAAGAGTTCCTTAACCTATGCAGTGAAAGTGCTGAAGCCATTTCAGGACTGAGCTTTGAAGATGACAAGGTAACCTTCACATTTCCAGGTTCAGAAAAGCCGAAAAAGAATCGAGCCTATGTAGAACTGGCAGCCATGATGGTGGCCCATGCAAAAGAGGCAAAGAGAATAAGTCCAAAAGTTAGTGAACCTGAAAATGAGAAATACTACCTTCGGGTATGGCTTGTCAGACTGGGACTAGGGGGAAGTGGCGCAAAGGAATCGAGAAAAGCCCTACTTGAAGGTTTAAAAGGCCACACAGCTTTTCGTACCCCTGATGATGCTGAGAAACACAAGGCGAGACTGCGTGAAAGAAAAGAAGGTGATGGACATGACGAATAGACCGAGAGCCTTATTTGGGAGAAAGCTCAATGACCTGAAGGAACTAAAAGAGGCTACAGCCTATGCGAAACAGAAGGGGCAGCTTGGTAGTTTTTATGAAGTGACCAAAGAGGTGTCCCTGGAAGGTGATGAGTTTAAAGCCCTTGCTGAAGATTTCTTTAATGAACAACCTTGGATTGAAAAGTCTGATGGCGGGTCCAATGAAAATGGAGACCTTAGATGCATTAGAGTTATTAACATAGAAACAGGGGAGAGACTTCTTATTTCCAGCGAAGGCTATGATTATTGCCTCTACACTGCCCTAGAAGAATAGAAAATATATGCGTTTTATATGCACATTTAGCTTGCTATTACCTGTGTTTAGAGTGATATATAGTACTACCAAAACGGTTAAAACACAGGTGATAGAAAGGATGAGAGCTAGATGAAAACGCAAACCTTCGGGATTGAAATTGAACTAACGGGGATTACGAGAGAACAGGCAGGTCAGGTCATCGCAGACTACTTTGGAACAAGAAACATCTACATAGGGGGATCCTACAGAACCTACGAAGCTAAGGACAACAAGGGGAGAACCTGGAAGGCCATGTACGACTCAAGCATTGTTCCTCAAAAGAAAAAGGGAAGAACCAGAGTTTCAGCCAGCGATGAATACAAAACAGAGGTGGTTAGTCCAATTCTCACCTACGAGGATATAGAAGATCTGCAGGAACTGGTTAGGCAGCTAAGACGCAAGGGCGCCATTGTAAACAATTCCTGCGGGATACATGTACATGTTGGAGCAGAACGCTTTACCCCTCAAACCTTAAGAAACATTGTCAACATCATCGCCAGTAAGGAAGACATCCTTTACAAGGCGCTTAAGATAGACCGTGGAAGAATCAGGTACTGCAAGAAAACCAATGAGAAGCTGCTTGAAACCATCAACAAGAAAAAGCCAAAGACTATGACCGAGCTTTCAGATATTTGGTACGCCGAGGATCCCTACGGAAGAGACAGGCATTATAACGCCACCAGATATTATGGACTCAACTTACACGCTACCTTTACCAAGGGCACTGTAGAATTTAGGCTTTTCAACTCCACCACCCATGCAGGCGAGATAAAGGCATACATTCAGTTTTGCCTGGCAGTGAGCCACCAAGCCCTAAGTCAGAAGAAAGCATCCGCCAGAAAAACGGTGACGGACAACGAGAAATACACATTCAGATGTTGGATGCTAAGACTTGGCCTTATCGGGGACGAGTTCAAAACCTGCAGGCTCCATTTTCTAAAATACCTTGAAGGGAACTCTGCATTCAGACAGGTAGCATGAAATAACTAGCCACAGGCGTACCGGGGCGGGAGAACCGCCCTTAAGGTGGTAGAAGGGTTCCTTAAGCGGCTGAAAAGCTTACACAGGCAAGCTGGCGGGGAAGAATGGCCCTTGAAGAAAGGATGAAAAGAAATGAAAACAAAACTGTATATCGCCTACGGCAGTAACATGGATGAAGGTCAAATGGCCTTCAGGTGTCCGAAGGCAAAACTTAAAGGTGTGTCAGAAGTAAAAGACTACAGGCTTATCTTCAAAGGTTCTAAGACAGGTACCTATGCTACCATTGAAAAAGCAAAAGGGCGGAAGGTGCCAGTGGTTCTTTGGGAGATTGAAGCGACAGATGAACATAACCTTGACCGTTATGAAGGTTTCCCAACATTCTACTACAAGCAGTGGTTGGAGTTAGACCTTGATGGAGAGAAGATTCAAGGCATGGTTTACATGATGGATCATAACAGGAAACTAGGACAGCCCAGCTACCATTACTATAAAACCCTTGAAGATGCCTATGAGAGATTTGGCTTTGATAAAGCCATCTTAGAAAAAGCACTAGAGGATTCTTCGGTAGAGGGGGATGAAGATGTTTATTAGAAAAGAAATCCTAGAGAGATTAAGAAAACAGTACCCACCTGGAACAAGAGTAAAGCTCATAAAAATGGATGATCAGCAAGCACCACCCACTGGAACACATGGAACTGTAATCGGTGTAGATGATATCGGAAGTATTATGGTTTCTTGGGATAATGGTAGCGGACTCAGTATTGTTTACGGGGAGGACAGCTGCAGGAAGGTTGAGGGATAAAAACACAGATTTAAACCAAGTGAAAGACTTCTACGGAGGTCTTTTTTCTTGCTATAAGCCAATGAGAGGAGGTGGAACTTATGGCACAGAGAGGAAGAAAACCCAAACCGACAGCATTAAAAGAACTAGAAGGTAACCCTGGGAAACGTGCACTCAACGATAAAGAGCCAAAGCCGCCAAAAAAAGCTCCCAGATGCCCTTCATGGTTAGAGCAGGAAGCAAAGAAAGAATGGAAACGGATGGGGAAGCTACTTGAGCAGATGGGAATCCTGACAGAAATGGATATGGCCGCTTTTGCGGGTTACTGTCAGGCCTATGCAAGGTGGAAGGAAGCAGAAGAATTTATTACCCAGCATGGCACCATGATACGAACACCTAACGGTTATTTGCAGCAGGTGCCACAGGTTTCCATCGCCCAGACTAATCTTAAAATAATGTTAAGGTTCTGTGAACAGTTTGGACTTACACCATCTGCAAGAAGTCGAATTGCAGCGGGAGAAGGTTCGGTAGAGCCAACAGATGAAATGGAGAAGCTATTAAGGGGTGATATTTAATGAGCTTTAAATATACCCCGTCACCCTTTATGCTTGAAACATCTCATTATGATAAAGCAAAGGCCGATAGGGCAGTTGCGTTTATAGAAAACCTAAAACACACCAAAGGGAAGTGGGCGGGGAAGAATTTTCTCTTATTGCCATGGCAGGAGCAGATTATAAGAGATATATTTGGCATTGTAGACTCACAGGGAAGACGCCAATTTAGAACAGCTTATGTTGAGATACCAAAGAAACAGGGGAAATCTGAGCTTGCGGCAGCAATTGCTCTATATCTCCTATATGCAGATAATGAGCCTAGCGCAGAGGTTTATGGTGCTGCTTGTGACAGGTCACAGGCCTCTATTGTATTTGATGTGGCCAAGCAGATGGTTCAGATGTCACCAGCATTACTTAAGCGTTCAAAAATAACCGTCGCTACAAAACGGATAGTTAACTATTCTAATACAGGGTTTTATCAAGTTCTATCTGCGGAAACCGCCACAAAGCATGGACTTAATGTATCGGGACTTGTATTTGATGAAATTCATGCCCAGCCTAATAGAAAGCTTTATGATGTTCTGACAAAGGGTTCTGGTGATGCCAGAGAACAACCGTTGTTTTTTATTATTACAACCGCTGGAACCGATAAAAACAGTATTTGCTATGAGCTGCACAGTAAAGCCCTTGATATAAAAGCCGGTAGAAAGAAAGATAACTCTTTTTATCCAATAGTTTATGGTTTGACAGAAGAAGATGATTGGAATGATGAAGCAAACTGGTATAAGGCTAACCCTTCACTTGGACATACGATATCTATTGACCGGGTTAGGGAAGCATACAAAAATGCCTTAGAGAATCCAGCCGAAGAGAATGTGTTTAAACAGCTAAGGCTTAATATGTGGACATCGGCAACTGTATGCTGGATACCCGACCATATTTATGATCGAGGTAACCTTTCTATTGATATAGATTCACTTAAAGGAAGAGAGTGCTATGGAGGACTAGACCTTTCAAGCACATCTGATATAACCGCTTTTGTTCTTGTATTCCCACCAAGAACTGAAGATGATAAGTACATCGTATTGCCTTTTTTCTGGTTACCGGAGGACACATTAGAACTAAGATGCAGAAGAGACCACGTTTTATATGATGTTTGGGAAAAGCAGGGCCATATTCAAACCACAGAAGGGAATGTAATCCATTATGGGTTTATCGAAAAGTTTATCGAGGAGCTTGGAGAGAATTACCACATTAAAGAAATCGCCTTTGACCGCTGGAATGCAACTCAAATGGTTCAAAATTTAGAAGGTATGGGCTTTACAGTTGTTCCTTTTGGACAGGGATATAAGGATATGTCACCACCAAGTAAAGAACTGTATAAGCTTTTAATGAGTGGTTCAATCAACCATGGAGGACATCCAGTGCTTAAGTGGATGGCACAAAATGTGGTCATGAGGCAAGACCCTGCTGGAAACATTAAGCCGGACAAGGATAAATCCGTGGAGAAAATAGACGGTATAGTTGCCACCATTATGGCCTTAGATAGGTGCATTAGAAATAAAAACGATGGGGGCAGTGTTTATGATGAGAGGGGAATTTTGGTGTTTTAAAATACTATAGCAAAAACTATTGACAGATAACACTCAATACAATACACTAATTATATAACCCTTATAAACAAAGGGTAATAAAACTGTGTAAGGAGTGTGGATAAATGATTTTCAAATCAACAGATATTATTAATAAGATTAACTCTGATTTTTCCAATACGTATAAGCCCTTCTCTAACTTTCCGAATAGTGGTTTACTTTGGAATGAGTGTATCAATACTATTTTAAACCCCAAGTTGATGAACAATATCATTTTTTGTAATGATATTTTACAGATACCACCTGTAAAGGTATTTTTAATGGCAAATAAAAACATAAGTGATAACTTATCAGATGACGATAAGAAGGCAATAGGAGCCTTTTGGGGGTTTATTTTCAAATTTGTTTTTGGTTATAGAAATCAAAAGAGCATATCAGTTAGAGTAAGAAATGTTAAAAGTGCAACTTACTTTTTTGATTGCCCACAGGATGTGGATGTTGAAAATGAATAAAAAAGTCTATAGGTATAAAGGATACGTTGACAATGCTAACATTGCTATTGATCCAAGTAAGAAGAATGGTTTTTATCGATATTTACTTAGTATCCCGCTAAAAAACTCGGGTTGTAAAAGTGTTTTAGTGATACTGAAAAATCCAAGTAAAGCAGATAAAGAGCAGTCTGATCATACTATTAATAATGTTCTTAAGTTTTGTAGAAAAGATTATAAAAAAGTCTATATAATGAATTTATTTCCCTGTTATTCGACAAACCCTAAGGGAGTAAAGAAATTTATATCTTCGGCACATTTTGCCCCTCAGATGAAAAACAACATAAACACCTTAAAGGCAGTATTGGCTGAAGTGGACGAAGTAATCTTTGCTTGGGGTAGAAATAGTATAGGTAATAAAAAGGAATATGACAAAGCAATTAAAAATGTATTAGATGAAATTCGATGCTCAAACAAAAAAACTTTTGCAGTAAGAAAGAAAGGGAAATTATTAAAAAGAACATATCCCTGGCATGCTCAAGTATGGGCTGTTAATTCTGACTTAGAGACATACGAATGGAAAATCTGATCCAAGTTAGGAGGTGAGTATTTTGTTAAAGGCCAATACCGGTAGATTAATAAAACAGTATTTTGAAAATAAGACCGATCAACTTTTAGCAGTTTCAAATCAAGCTGTTTGCGAGCATAATGGTCTTAAAGGTAGTCACAGAGAAGATCTAATCAAGATTTACTTAAGTGAAATTATCCCAAAGCGCTTTGAGATTGGACAAGGTATGGTATATGGTGCATTTACAAGGAGTAATGAAACAGATATTGTTTTATGGGATTCATTTAATTTTCCTAAATTGAAGATGAATGGTCATTCAATGTATTTTGCAGAGTCTGTAAATGCTGTTATTGAGGTAAAAACTAATTATAATTCTGATGCAGAAAAGAATGTTGTTGTAAAATCTAAAACTGCAAAATCGGTTATAAGACAACATAGGCATACCATAAATAGCAGGCTGTTCGATATTGAAGCAAGAATAGAAAGTCTATATAATAGCAATGAATACGAAGGTTGCTTGAGTGTGTCTGAATCAATAAAAACATGTGCTATTTTTATTAATGGTGGAGAAAATTTTGAAACCGAGCAATTAAAAAAATTTGAAGATTTATTTGTAGAGTGGCCAGACGTAGTATTGTTTTTGAAAGCTGGAAAATTAACAGTTAAAGGATATGATGAAGGAAAAGGAGTAGACTTTATTAGAATATATCAATCTGGAAAAGATTCACTTCTTTTATTTACTAAGTATTTACTGGAAATTTTATCAGAGCAAGTTGTATTAGTGGAAGGTGCTTTATATTTTGATGATTACATTATAAGGGAAATAGAAGAAATTCCGTACAAAGACTTTGAATACCAGTCCTGTAGGCCATACTCTGGTTATAAGCATGCAATCTTTACAAAATATATTGATGAAGATCACTAATTTCGCTTTTATGAGCATCTCAAATGAGGTGCTTTTTTCATGCTCAATTTCAGGAGGTGATCAAATTTGAAGATACCGATTTTGTCAAAACTGTTTAACTCAAGAGCAGACCCAAAGAACAGCATGTGGGAGAGTACCTATGCTTTTTTCTTTGGTCCAACCAGTAGTGGAAAGCATGTGGACGAGAGAACAGCAATGCAGACAAGTGCTGTGTATGCTTGTGTGAGGATTTTATCTGAGACAATTGCATCTTTACCGCTTCACACTTATGTTCGCACAAATAAAGGCAAAGAAAAGGCTCTGGACCACCCTTTATACAATCTGCTCCATGATGCACCAAACGATGAGATGACCTCCTTTGTGTTCAGAGAGACACTGATGGGTCATCTATTATTATGGGGAAATGCATATGCCCAAGTGATGCGTGACGGTAGAGGAAAAGTGATTTCCTTATATCCACTAATGCCTGACAAAATGACGGTAAAACGAAGTGAGGGTGGGGAGATTTATTACAGCTATCAAAAAGACAGTGAAGAGTTTATCCTAAGAAGCTTTGAAGTCCTACATATTCCAGGGCTTGGTTTCGATGGACTCTTAGGACATTCCCCAATTGCCATGGCAAAACAAGCCATAGGCATGGCTATCGCAACAGAAGAATATGGAGCTACTTACTTTAAAAATGGAGCGAACCCCGGCGGAGTTCTAGAGCATCCCGGTATCTTAAAGGATCCAGCCAAGGTGAGGGATAGCTGGAACAGTGTCTATGGAGGCAGTAACAATGCTAATCGAGTGGCAGTGCTGGAAGAAGGGTTATCCTTTAAACCTATTAGCATTCCACCGGAGCAGAGCCAGTTCCTGCAGACGAGGAAGTTTCAGATTAATGAGATTGCGAGAATCTTTCGTATTCCTCCCCATATGATTGGAGATCTAGAAAAGTCCAGTTTCTCAAATATTGAGCAGCAGAGCCTTGAGTTTGTAAAATACACTTTGACTCCTTGGCTTTCAAGGTGGGAGATGGCCATGAAAAAGACATTACTCTCACCATCAGAGAAAAAGGATTATTTCTTTAAGCTAAACGTGGAAGGTCTCCTTCGTGGAGACTATAAAACCCGCATGGAAGGATACAGCATTGGCATTCAAAATGGCTTTTTAAGTCCAAACGACGTAAGGCATCTGGAAGATATGAATCCCATTGAGCACGGTGATATTTATGTCGCCAACGGAAATCTCCTAAAACTCCAAGACATAGGGGCTTACGTAAAGAAAGGAAGTGATGACTAGATGAAATTTTGGAATTTTAATAAAACAGAAGAAGGGAGGACACTTTACCTTGATGGATATATTGCAGAGGAAAGCTGGTTTGAAGATGATGTAACGCCTAAGGTTTTTAAAGAGGAATTAGAAGCTGAAAAAGGAGATATCACAGTATTTATCAATTCCCCAGGAGGTGATTGCTTTGCTGCCAGCAGAATCTACACCATGCTAAAGGAATACGACGGTAAAGTCACTGTAAAGATTGATGGCATAGCAGCCAGTGCAGCTTCTGTTATTGCCATGGCAGGTGATGAAGTTTTCATGTCACCTACAGCCATGCTGATGTGTCATAACCCAAGCACCATTGTATGGGGAGAAGTGCTGGATATGAAAAAAGGCATTGAAGTCTTATCTGAGGTCAAAGAGAGCATTATCAATGCCTATGAACTGAAAACAGGGCTCTCTCGACAAAAAATCTCAACCATGATGGACAAAGAAACTTGGATGAGTGCAGGTAAAGCATTAGAACTGGGATTTTGCGATGATGTGCTTTATACAGAAGAAAAGGTTCCAGAGGCAGTTATAAACGGCTTTCTCTTTGACAAGATGACGGTTACGAATCACTTTATAGGCAGGTTAAATAAATCAAAACCTTCAGCTAAAAGTGAAGAAAAGGCAGAAGGAACCGATGTGAATCAGTTAATGAAGAGATTAAATCTAATTAAATAGGAGGAATGTGAAATGAGTAAAGTATTAGAACTAAGGGAAAAACGAGCAAAAGTATGGGATCAGGCTAAGAAATTCTTAGATGAAAAGCGTGGAGACAATGGTCTGCTATCAGCAGAGGATACTGCCACCTATGAAAAGATGGAAGCAGAAGTAGTAGCCCTTGGAAAAGAAGTAGAGAGGCTAGAAAGACAGGAAATGTTTGATTTAGAACTATCAAGGGCTACAACCAATGCAATTAGAAATACACCGGAGAACAGAAATGAACCAGAGAAAGAAGGCAGAGCATCAAATGAATATACATCAGCCTTCTGGAATGCTATGAGAAGAAAGACAACTGAATCTGTAAGGAACTCACTAAGGATTGGAGAAGACAGTGAAGGAGGTTATTTGGCACCAGATGAGTTTGAAAGAACCCTTATTGAAGCCTTGGAAGAAGAAAACCTAATGAGAAGCCTTGCGAAGATTATTAGAACATCTTCTGGGGATCGCAAAATTCCAGTTGTCGCATCTAAAGGAACTGCATCTTGGGTAGATGAAGAAGGACCTATTCCAGAGTCTGATGATAGTTTTGGAATTATGTCCATTGGGGCATATAAGCTGGCTACTATGATTAAGGTTTCAGAAGAACTTCTTCAAGACAGTGTATTTAACCTTGGAACCTATATCGCAAAAGAGTTTGCTAGAAGAATAGGTCAAAGGGAGGAAGAGGCCTTCATTATTGGTGATGGAAATGGAAAGCCGACAGGACTATTTGGAAGTGCCCAGCTAGGTCACACAACTACGGCAGCAGCACTTAAGTTTGATGACCTGATGGACCTTTTTTATTCCCTAAAGTCACCATATAGAAAGAAAGCAACCTTTATTACCAATGATGCGACTATCAAAGAGATTAGAAAACTAAAGGATGGAAACGGCCAGTATCTATGGAGTCCATCTGTCACTGCAGGAGAGCCGGATACTATCCTTAATCGCCCAGTAAAGACCTCGGCTTATGTTCCACTAATTGATGTTGGATCAAAGCCTATCGCCTTTGGAGACATCTCCTATTATTGGATTGCTGATAGACAGGGTAGATCTTTCCAAAGACTAAACGAACTTTATGCAGCAACAGGGCAGGTAGGTTTTAAGGCTACTCAAAGGGTGGATGGTAAACTTATTCTTCCTGAAGCTGTGAAAGTATTACAGATGAAAGGGTAGGTGGTTTCTATGAGTAATGTAAAGAACTACACCGAACAGGGTGGAGATAAAACAGTTATTGAAGGTGAGCTTGTAATCAGTAATGGTGGCAAGCTCATTTTTAATGAAAAAGAATTAAAGCCAGCAAGTACTCAAGCAGATAGTACAGCCGGTGATGTAGAAGGCATAGTGGCTGATTTCAATGCCCTTCTTTCAAAGTTAAAAGCTGCTGGACTAATGGAGTAGAAAGGCAGGTGAGGGCATGATCCCTTTAGAAGAAGTGAAGCTTTATCTGAGAGTGGAAGGTGATGAGGAAGATGCCCTCATCTCTTCCTTTATAGAAATCGCTAGAAGTATTTGTGAAGACATCCTACGATACCCACTTTCAGAATTTGAAGAAGTTCCAGTATTAGTGAAACAAGCTATGCTTTACTGCATAGCCAATATGTATGAAAAAAGAGAGGGAACCCATCACTATATGAAAAATGAAAGTGGAGGAATTTTAGAAACCATCGATGTGATGAAAAATATATTAGGTAATCTCAGAAAAGAAAGCTGGTGATGCTATGGAGATAGGAGAATTAAGACATAGAATTACCTTTCAAAAGAAAAACGTTACCGTGAATGAAAATGGCTTTGAAATAGAAACGTGGGAGGATGTAAAGACGGTGTGGGCAGCAGCAAGCCATCTTCATGGTAGAGAGTTTTATGAAGCAGCTCAGGTCCAGGCAGAGCATACGGTTAAGTTTACCATTCGGTATGTAAAAGGGATTGAGCCTTCCATGCTGATTCTCTTTAATGAGAAACGCTATAATATCATCGCCATCGATAATATTAAGTATAAAAATAAGTGGATTGAGATTATGGGCCAGGAGGTGATGCCGAGTGGCTAAGATGGAACTTGAAGGAGTAGAGGAGCTTCTATCAGAACTACAAAAATTAGGTGATCAAAGTAAAAGGGTTGAGAATAAAGCCTTGCGAGAAGCCGGTAATGTGGTGGAAGATGCCATAAAAAATGAAGCGCCTGTTCGCTCTGGAACCCTTAAGAAAAGCATTAAAACCTCCGGTGTGAAAACCAAAAATGGGATGAAGCATGTGGAAGTAGGTCCTGGGAATGATGGTTTTTATGGCAAGTTTATAGAATTTGGAACGGTCCACATTAAAGCTAATCCCTTTATGGGTAGGGGCTATGAAAAATCTAAAAATGAAGCCATGAATAAGATATCAGAAGAGATTAGAAGGGGGCTGGGGCTATGAGTTTAAATAAAGATATTCTGATGGCCCTTAGTCCTTTAGATATTCCAGTAGCTTTTCAGACTTATAGTGGGAAGGCAGACATCTATATCACCTTCTTTGCTTATCTGGAAAAGGCAGAGCTTCATGCAGATGATGAAGAGGAAATAGGAGGAGAGTATATTCAGATAGATTTATGGTCTAAAAATGACTATACGGATTTAGTAAAAGAAGTGCATAAGCAGATGAAAGAAGCAGGATTTATTAAACTGAATTTTTATGACCTTTACGAAAAGGATACAAAGGTGTATCACAAAGTGATGCGCTATCGAAGGGAGGAAAAGTAAATGGCTCAAGTAGGACTTAAGGATTTACACTATGCTATTTTAGAGGAAGATACAAACGAGGGTGTGCTTTATGGTGTAATTAAACCTCTGGCAGGTGCCATGAACGCCACCATTAACCCTACAGTCAATACCCAGGAACTTTATGCAGACGATCAGCTATGGGAATCCGTATCGGCTCTTGGAAAGATTGATGTAGAAATTGAAACTGCAGACCTTAAGCTTGAAACGAGAGGGGAGCTTACAGGTAGTGAGGTTAAAGATGGAGTTTTAATTGAAAAGGCCTCGGATAAACCACCTCATGTGGCCCTAGGTTTTAGAAGTCAAAAGTCAAATGGGAAGTATAGATACATCTGGCTATTAAAAGGTGTGGCCCAGCCAATGGCAGAGGATTATTCAACAAAAAAGGACAATGTGGAGCATAAGACGCCACAGCTAAAGTTTGTTTTTATGCCAAGGGCTTATGATGGAGAGTGGAAGAGAACTGCCGATGAAGGCACACCTGAATTTACCGGAGCAGATGCTTGGTTTGAAAAAGTACCAGGTGATGCAATTGAAGAGGAAAATGGTGAAGGACTAGAAGAATAGATGGGAGGCTAAAAGATGCAGATTACATTAAAGATAAAGGGGAAAGATAAAACCTTTATAACTGATTTTATTTCAGCAAGAATGGTGAGAAGAACCATTGAAGTATCAAAGGGCATTAACTTTAACGACATGAGTCCAGAGGAACTGGATCAAATGGTAGGCTTTATTGTAGAACTGTTTTCTCATCAGTTTACCATTGACGATGTCTATGATGGACTACCATCAAAAGAGCTGATTCCAACCATGATGAATTGCATCAATGAAGTGGTAGGGGAAATGGGAGAAGCCACAGCAGGTGATGAAAAAAACGAATAGAGGGGAACTTCATGGATCCCCAGGAGTTTATTGACCAGTTTTATCTAGCTCTATTAGATAAAGGCTGGAAGCTTCATGAAATCGATGATATGGACATGATTTATTATCTAAAGCTTCTTAAAAGAAAAATGATAAACCAACAAACATATATCGATGAGATTCTATAACACCTGTAATGGGTGTATTTTTTATGCCAAGGGGAGGTGAGGGATATGGCAGATATCGGTCAATTAAATGTCAGGGTAGGTCTTGACTCTACTGGATTTCAAAACGGGATTGGAAAACTGAATCAAGAAATGAGAAAGGTCCAGTCGGAGTTTAAACTGGCAAGTACAGAGCTTGGGAAACATGGTAGTGAGCTGGATAAACTAAGAACTAAATCAGACTCTTTAACCAAACAAAAAGAACTCCAAAGACAAAAAGTAGAAGCTTTAGAAAAGGCTCATCAAAAGTCAGTGGAGACTAAAGGGAAAGATGCTAAGGCCACTGGAGATTTAGAAATAAAGCTAAATCAAGCAAGAACAAGACTTGTTCAGATGGAGCAGGACCTAACCAGCATTAATCGACAAATCGAAGTCCAGTCCTCCAGTTGGTATAAGCTTGGCAAAAGTCTAGAGCCAATCGGCCAGTCTATGCAAGACATCGGTAAAAAGATGGAGAGCGTAGGAAAAGACCTCACCAAAAAAGTCACCCTCCCTATTGTGGGTATTGGAGCAGCAGCAGTGAAGATCGGTTCAGATTTTCAAGCTGAAATGAGTAAAGTTCAGGCCATCTCTGGCGCCACAGGAGAGGATTTAGAGAAGCTTAGTGACAAGGCAAAAGAGATGGGTTCTTCTACAAAGTTCAGTGCCAGCGAATCGGCCCAGGCTCTAAACTATATGGCCATGGCAGGTTGGGACACAACTCAGATGATGGATGGTCTAGATGGTGTCATGATGCTTGCAGCAGCCAGTGGAGAAAGTTTAGCTTCAGTATCTGATATCGTCACAGATGCCCTCACCGCCTTTGGTATGCAGGCTTCAGATGCGGGGAACTTTGCAGATTTACTTGCCAGTGCATCCAGTAATGCCAATACCAATGTAGGAATGCTAGGGGAGTCCTTTAAATATGTAGCGCCTCTTTTTGGTTCTTTAGGCTACAGTGCTGAAGATGCGGCTTTAGCCCTTGGGCTTATGGCCAATGCGGGAATTAAAGGGTCCCAAGCCGGTACAACTTTAAGAGGTGCCATTACAAGGCTTACTCAACCTACATCGGAAGCGGCTAAAATTATTGATGAATTAGGTTTAAATCTTACCGATGCACAGGGGAATATGCTGCCCTTCAAAGATGTAATGGATCAATTAAGAGGGTCTTTTGATGGGCTTACCCAAGAACAACAGGCCCAATATGCCGCCACTCTCTTTGGGAAAGAAGCCATGAGTGGGATGCTTGCAGTTATTAATGCCACCGATGAGGATTATAAAAAGCTTACAGATGCTACAAGAGAATATAGCGGTGCCGCCGGTGAAATGGCAGATATTATGCAGGACAACCTTCAGGGGCAACTTACCATTTTAAAATCTCAACTTGAAGGAGTGGCCATTGAGATCTTTGAAATTCTCGTTCCGCATCTGAAGACTTTAGTTGAAAACCTTCAAAGAGCGGTGGAGTGGTTTTCTAACCTTAGTCCAGCTACCCAAGAAACCATAGTAAAAGTAGCGGCTCTGGCTGCAGCAGTAGGACCTCTTTTAATTATTGGAGGAAAGATTGTAGCAGGAGCAGGAGCCATTATTGGTGCATTCTCTAAGATATCACTCGCTATCGCAGGCAAAACAGCAGCAGTGGGAGGGGCCTCTGCAGCTGCAGGTGGACTTGTTGCAATAAAAGGAGTATTAGCCGCAGCATTTACAGCCTTAACAGGACCTATTGGGATTGCTGTTGCAGCTATTGTTGGAATTACTGCAGTTGGTGTGGCTCTTTATAAAAACTGGGACACCATTAAAGAGAAGGCAGGGGAACTGAAAGACGCGATCGCTGAACGGTGGAACTCTATCAAAGAAAGCACAGCTGAAGCTTGGGAAAATGTTAAAGCAGGGATCAGTGAAAGATGGAATAGCATCAAGGAAAGCACTAGCGAAACTTTATCTTCCATGAGGGAGTCGGTCAGTGAAGGCTGGAATAAAATTAGAGAGAATACAGCTGAAAGATGGGAATCCATTAGAGGAAGTATTTCAGATAAGTGGGGAAACATCAAAGACAGCACTTCACAGACTCTAGGGAATATTAGAGAAAATATAAGCTCTAGCTGGGACAATGTAAAAAATAATACTAGTAAGACTTGGGATTTTCTAAAAACTAACACAGCTTCAGCTTGGAGTAACATCAAAGGAAGAATCGAAGAAAACGGTGGAGGTATTAGAGGGGTTATTACCACCTATACTGAAGGCTATAAGTCCGTTTGGGGCGCAGCACTAAACACCATGGATAGCGTAACCGGTGGAAAGTTTTCCTCTATGGCAAGTAAAGTATCCGGTGCCTTTTCAAGGGTAAGAGATGCCATCCAAGGTGGAATTAGCAGAATCCGTGAATGGAATAACCAAAGGGTGGAAAACAAAGAAGCCACCTTCACCAATAGAATTAGAAATATTACAGAGAATGTGGTTAACACCGTAACCGCTCCTTTTAGAAAGAACTTTGCAGGAACTTCCTTCTTCCAAGGGGGACTAACCATGGTAGGAGAGCTTGGACCAGAGCTTGTAGAACTACCTCGTGGAAGTAAAATCTATAACGATTATCAGACCAATCAAATTATGGGAGATAGCACTGGTCGTGGTGGAGGGCTTACCCTTAATATAGATAAATTTGTAAACAACACTGAAAAAGATATCGAGCAGCTTGCCTATGAGCTTGAGTTTTATCGTCAAAGAGTATCACTTGGAAGGGGGAGAGGCTAATGCTTAGTTTTACATTTGGTGGGAAAAACAGCTATGAAGATTACGGGATAGTTATTGCCAAAAGGCCAAACCTTCCCTCTCCTAAAAGAAGAGTACATTATATGGATATTCCAGGAAGGCATGGAAGGGTTCAGTACGATGAAAACACCTATGAAGATATTACCATTGTGGTGGAATGTGGCCTAAAAGATACAGAGAATTTAGTAGAAAGATTTGATACCATAAAAGCTTGGCTTTTTAATGCTGAGGAAAATGACCTTATTTTTAGTTTTTCTGAGGATAAGAAATACATCGCTCAAGTGGTAAATGCCATCGACTTCACCCAAGTCTATAAATACACTTCAAGTTTTCCGGTAATCTTTAACTGCCAGCCTTTTAAATATGAAGTAGAAAATGAAATAATCACTCTTAATGAAACAGATGCAACAGTCCACAATCCAGGTTCTCTAGAGAGTGAGCCTGTGATTTATGTGTATGGAAGTGGGGATATCCTATTAAATATTAATGACCAATCCATAGGGCTAAGTGGAGTTGAAGGAAAAATCATCTTAAACTCTGAAATCCAGGACTGTTATGATGATACCATGAACAATCTTAACTCTAAAATGGCAGGAGAGTTTCCACTTCTAAAGTCTGGTGAGAATATTATATCCTGGACTGGGAATGTGACAAAACTTGAAGTACTTCCAAATTGGCGGTGGTTATAATGATTACGGTTTATGACAAGAAGGAAAGTAACTTCTCATCTAATGGCCTAGGTATTTTAGATAAATGCTCAGAGTGTAAAACCCTAGAAAAGCTAAACGGAATTTATGAAATTAAGCTCTCCTATCCCCTGCATTTAGAGAAGAAAAAGCATCTAAAGCCTTTTAATATTATCAAAGCAGATGGACAGCTTTTCAGGATTTATCATGTAGAAAAAGACACACCCAGTAACCTTCTAAGGGTTAGTGGAAGGCATATCTTTTATGATCTTAATCATTATTTCATCGAAGATCGAAGGGCAGTAGATAAAAAGGCTATTGATGCTATGGAGATGGTTTTAGAAGAATCAGGTCTCGTTGGGACCTATACCGTTGAAAGTGATATTGAAGCATTAAACACCCAGTATTTTATTAGAAGGTCCGCTTCCCAGGCCATGTTTATGGTAGCTAATAGGTGGAAGGGTGAGCTTTTCAGAGATAATTTTCATATAAAGATTAATGGAAGACACTTAAATGATAAAGGGGTTACTGTAGCCCATGGAAAAAACATCACGGGGATTAACGAGAAGCTCAGTGCTGATGAAGTCCTAACAGGAATTTATCCTGTAGGGGCAGAAGGAATAACCCTACCAGAGAAATATCTTATTAATGCCCAGTGGTCAGGAGCAGATTATCCTGACTTTAAACTGATTAAGAGAGTGGACTTTAAAGAAGCCAAGGATGAAGAAACCCTTAGACAAATGGCAGAGAACTACCTTTATGAACATGCAGGCTTTGCAGTAAACTATCAAGTAGATTTTATCCAGCTTGAACATACAAGAGAATATGAAGAATATAAGCCGCTTTTAAAAGTAAGCATTGGAGACACCGTAACCGTAAAGCATAAGCTACTGGGAGTAGATTTTAAAATAAAAGTAATCTCCATAGAAAAGGACATCCTAAGATCTCAAAATACCAAAGTGGAACTGGGAAAACCTCTTTATACACTAGACCAGTACATTGAGGAATTTAAAGAGAATGTCGATGAAAACTTTCAAGAGGTGGATGAATCTATTGGTGGTATTAGGACCCAGTTAGATGATTTGGGAGTATCCTATACCATTGTAAAAAACATTAGGATTGAAGAAAATATGATCCACGTCACCTATGAAGTAGAAAGAGGCAGTACCCATCAGTACCATGCAGATTATAGCTTTACCTTAGATGACTCAGGCCGTATGACCAGTATTACCCTTGAAGGAATACTTTCAAAGCTACTATTAAAAGAAGTATCCACTTTGACAGTCGATATGACAAGTTTCGACATTGTTTACGCTGATGGGAAAAAAGCAAAATACAACTACACCACAGACAGCAGTGGAAGAATTACAGCAATAGAAAAGGTATGGGAGGGGGAGTAAAGTGACCTATCATGAAAGATTTAATAATACACTGGCCATATGGACGGCCTTTGGTGGTAGGGGAAATCTTATTCTTCCTATTCCAACATTAAAGTGGGAAAAACGCTATTATCACCATTTTGGCTACCCTCAAACCGGCAGTGCCACAAGGATTGATGTCTTTGATAATGGGAATGCCCAAATCGCTGTGTACCGTGCGGCCAACCCCAGGATGTCATATTTTAACCATCAAACGAAGCAGTGGACCATCGTTGATGTGCCTTGGTGGAATCACGGAATACCAGAAATTCTATGGGCAGGAGATGGTGTGTTTTTAGCAAGGATTGTCGGGCTTGCCAACATCATCGCGTCCTTTGACGGCATCACCTGGCACAACGCAGGGTTTTGTAGAGGAGCTCAAAACCATATGGAAACGGGAGCTTACGACATTACAAGGAATGTAGGGGTTGTAAGCTGGTGGTGGTATAAGTCACCCGTCTATTATAGCTTCGATTCTTTAGAAGAAAGAACAGAATGGACCCTTACAGGCTCTGATGGAAACTCAGTACCGATTTTTAAGTATATGACTGCCCATAAAGGAAACTTTGTAGGGGTGGTTGGAGGAGATAAATCCATCGCTCGGGCAAGTTCAGCTTCCCCTTGGTCCTGGACCACTACCATTCCAGAAGATCCACTGGACCACCGTTATATGTATATTCGCTCCGTTAATAATAAACTCTTTGTCCACCGGTTTAGATACCATGGATCTCCGGGGAATTTTAGTGTAAATCTATGTGTTCTAAACGATAGCGCCACCCAGCTTATTGAGACCAATCTATCACACTATGGAGATTTGGCAGATAACAGAGCACCAAATCCTCAAAACATCGTATGGATGAAGGACTGGGGGAAATATGCCCTTTTTACTGAGAACATGCTGTACGCTTCAGCAGACGGGATTTATTGGGAAGGGGTAGAGCAGCCGGGCTTCTCTCTTTCACCTCATGGGAATATGTTTGGTGGGGCTATTTATGTGCCAGGAGATGGTTTTTATGTAAAGGGGAACGGGTTTGTATACTACGCTCCTTACTAAATACAACAACTTAAGAGAATGATATGACGTCCTTCACCGGGCGTTTTTTTAATAGATAAAACTTTTATGAAAGTGAGGGAAAGAACATGAGGGAGATTTGGAATGTTGTTCAGATAATATTTGCAACACTCGGAGGAGTTATCGGATGGTTCTTAGGTGGATTTGATGGACTGATTTATACATTAGTGGTATTTGTAGTCATTGATTACATCACCGGTTTAATGGTTGCCATTACAACAGAGAAAGTTTCAAGCCGTATAGGATTTAAGGGGATCGCCAAGAAGGTGGTGATATTCTCTCTTGTAGGGATTGGACAGATGCTGGATTTTTACATTATCCAAAACGGAAGCGCCATCAGAACAGCGGTGGTGTTTTTCTATTTGTCCAATGAGGGACTGAGTATCTTGGAAAATACCAGTCGCATTGGACTGCCCATACCAGAGAAGCTGAAGAAAGTATTCATGGAGATGAAGGAGGAGAAGAACAATGAGTAAAGTGTGTTTAGATTATGGCCATGGTGGAACGGATCCAGGTGCTGTATATCAAGGAAGGAAAGAGTCGGATGATAACTTAGCCATAGGTCTGGAAGTCACAAAAGAGCTAAGACGTCACGGTGTGGAAGTCGGAGAGACCAGAACCCGTGACCAAACGGTGAGTCTTAGGGAACGTAGTGATTTTTCTAATCGTGGGGATTATGATTACTTCATTTCCTTTCACCGTAACGCTTTTAGACCAGAACAGGCAAGGGGGGCAGAAACCTTTGTCTTTACGAGACCCTCAGCAAAATCCAAAGAGCTGGCTGATAAAGTGCAAAAGGCCATGGTGGATGTGGGGTTTGTGAACCGTAGAGTGAAGAATGCTAACTTCCATGTTTTAAGAGAGACCAGATGCCCTGCCATTCTGATTGAGATTGGATTTTTAGATAATACGGGAGACAATCAGTTATTTGACCAGAAAAGGCAGGAGCTGATTGATGGTATTACAAAAGCTATTTTACAGCAGCTAGGAGTGAAGTATCAAGAAAAGGCATCTGCACCATCCACTCCTGCGAAAGCACCATCACCAACTCCCGCTGATGAAAAAGTCTTCTACCGAGTAATGGCAGGATCCTTTGCTAACAGAGATAATGCCAACCGTCAGGTAAAGAGACTAAAAGACGCAGGTTTTGATGCAACCATTATGATTTTTAGACCATAGGCTTTAGGGGAGAAATCCCCTGGGCCTTTCTTTTTTTACTTATAAACCTCCCGATAACCTTTGAATTTACTTGCTATATAACACTTATAGAGGTAATGTGTGACACTAACCAAAGCTTAGTTAAACTAATGATTTTGGAATACCTATTGAAAGGAGAATGTAAAATGATTTTAGAAAAAGTACTAGAGAATTATAAACTGAATATGCAGCAGCAAGAGAAAAGTCAGAAAACAATTTCAGGTTATACACAAGACCTAAATTTATTTAGAAAGTGGCTAGAAAAAGAATGGAATGGGCCTGTTTACTTGGAGGACATTTCATTTAAGGATGTAGAAACATTCTTGAGATACTTAAGGGAAGAAAGAAACTATAAACCAGCAAGTAGAAAGAGAATGTCCATTTCCCTTAAAATGTTTTTTCAATATGCATGGAAAAGAAAACTAATAGAAGATGATATTTCATTAAAGATTGAGAATGTAAGATGTGTTCAAGAAGAAAGAGAGTATTTAACAGAGGAAGAAGCACTTGATTTTATAAAAGAAATTAGGCATCCAGTAGTTAGAGTATTTACCACGACCCTACTTTATACAGGACTTCGAATTTCTGAAGCTTTAGCACTTACTTTGGAAGATGTAGATTTAGATAGTTCTTGGATAAATGTAAAGCAAGGTAAAGGAAGGAAACCAAGAAAAGTGCCTATTAGTGATAAACTTAAACCTATACTTGAGGATTATTTAAAATGGAGAGTAGAAAGTCCCCAGTTCTTTGCAACTGAAAAAACGGGTACTTTATCAGTAGGAAGAGTCCAGGCAATTATTAAGGAGACCAGAAAAAGAATGGGTCTTAAAAAACATGTAACAGCCCATGTATTTCGCCACTCATTTGCAAGCCAGTTAGTTAAAAATGATGTAAACATTGTTAGCATTTCAAAACTTCTCGGGCACTCAAATTTAAAAACTACATCAATCTACACCCACACTTCTAGAGAGCAGCTAGTTGAAGCTATAAAAAGTCTTTAAAGGAGGAGGTTCTTATGAAAAAGTTTAGAAATAATGAAGAGAAAATTCAGTATGTTTTGGATGGTATTGAGGAAGGTAAAAGCACAGATGATATAGCAAAAGACTTAGGGTATAAGAATTATAAATCTTTGGATATGTTTATGAGAAGAGAAGGCTATATTAAAGAAAAGCGGCTAGGAAATTACTTTCCTAAAAACGGTAGAGGCATTATTCAAAATGAAAACAAGCCCCATAAAGCCAGTATTACTAATAAAGCTCTAGAGATTATTAAACGATTTAATGAAGGGGAGATGAGTCCTAAAAGAATCGCCCACGAATCAGGATTTGAGACTTCAAAAGAGATGGCAAACTATATGAAGTCCAAAGGGTTTATTTGGGACTCTCATCGTAATAACTATATCCCTGAGCAAAAGGAGATTGATTTAGAACCTACGGAAGATTTAGAAGAAGGAGAATATGATGAGGAGTTTACAATTGAAAGGTTCAAACCTCTTTTAGAATATCTCTTTGAGAGAAAGGAAAAGCTTGTAGAGATTATAGAGTCTAATCTAGCAGGAGAGTCAGGGAGTATGCCGCGATATGTGGTGCCAGGGATTTTTCTTACAAAATCGGTTCACATGAGTAATCAACTGGACCAAATGGTGAGAGACTTTAGTGCAGACCACAATATTTCACAAAGAGATATTTTTGAGGTTGCATTAGTAGACTTCTTTAAAAAGTATGGATACCATAAAGAGGTAGAGACGATGCTAAAAAGCATAGAATAAGAAAAGCAAAAGGCCATGTGGGAACTACAGAAAATGTAGAATCTGCATGGCCTTTTTTCTATTCTCATGGAATAGTCGCTTAAATTAACGTTAGATAAGGTAATATTCTCACTTCCATTAAGCTTTGAAACACAAATGACGAGAGCGATTAATTGATAGTTTCATGGGATTATCGTTGATAGAACCAACTGAATTTTTAGGTAAAAATGTAAGGATAAAAAAGCCTGAAACCTTTGAAATTACGGGGTTTAATCAGTGTGGATAATAGAGAGCATATTATCAAAAATAACATAAGCAGTTTTTTCAAATAAGGTTCAACGTCAGTTGGGCATGGCACAGAACCAGGGTGCTAACTCGATGGAGAAATTATCATCAGGCTTCAGAATTAACAGAGCTGGTGATGACGCAGCAGGTCTATCTATCTCTGAGAAAATGAGAGGACAAATTAGAGGTCTTAACCAAGCTTCTAGAAATGCTCAAGATGGTATTTCGTTAATCCAAACGGCTGAGGGTGCTCTTAGTGAGACTCATTCTATTCTTCAGAGAATGAGAGAATTGGCGGTTCAGTCAGCGAATGACACTAATGTGGATGTTGACCGTGAAGAAATCCAAAAAGAAATGAATCAGTTATCTTCAGAAATCAATAGAATCGGGAATACTACTGAGTTTAATACGCAAAAGTTGTTAACAGGTGATATTGCTATTACTGGTGATGGAAGAGTAGTGGCATCAGGAGCTAGTTATGACACAGGTCTTTCAGGCTTAGAAGTTGAAGCAAATTCTACCTTGAAAACGGGTAATTATGAAGTGGATATCACCAGTTCTTCAGTAAATCAAGTTGCCAGTGGACAATCTAATACTCTACCACCTAGTGCTAATACGGATGTAATTGGAGCAGATGTACAACTATCAGAAGGAAGTTACCAAGTAGAGATTACGAATAATACAGCTAAAGCTCTAGATGGTGCAGCTACTGGAGATACGAACCTATTAAATAGCACAGGTGGAAATGAAGCTATTTCTATTCAAAGTAACTCTGGCCTTGCGAATGGAGCCCACTCTATTGAGATTGAGAAAGCAACAAGCAAATCTCATACACCAGTGAGTGCTGATGGTATCAGTAATATAGATTCCAGTTCTGCCGAGGCAGGAGCCTTTGTTATTGAAACGGCTACTGTTTTTGATGCAAGTAAATTAACTGGTGCGACTAGTACAGATGCCATTATGGAATCAGGTAGTGAAGCGCTTTCAAACTTCAATATTGCTGCTGACTCAACTATGAAAGATGGTGCTGGTGCATGGACAATTAATATTGTTGGCGATAATCAAACTACTGCTGACGAAGTTGAACTTACATTTGAATTGCAACTCGATGGTGTTGCACAAGAAACAGTGACAGCTACCTTTACTAATACATCAGGGGCAAGAACAATACAGTTAGGGGATATTTCTTTTGATGTAGACCAGCAAGCTGTATATGGGAGTGCTACTGACCCGACAGCGAGTGACACAGATGCAAACAGTAGTTTCCATGGAGATGCTATTACCTTTGGTGATAACACAATCCAAGACCAGATTTCTGTTACCTATGAAGGAGATACGGCTAATACTCAAACAGACACTATAAACCAAGGTGACGATGGAACAAAAACATTCACATTTGGTGCTGGTGATGGTGGAACGTTAGAACTAGATTATACAGGAGCCAATTTTGTTGGCGATAGAGCCCATACAACCTTCGTTCAAGAAGAAACAACATACTCTATACAACTGAAAGAGGGTAGTACTGAAGTTGGTGATGCAGTAATATTAAGTGCGGCGGATATTGCTGATTCAG
The DNA here is from genome assembly GCF_050433185.1 of Desulfitispora alkaliphila. NCBI lineage: Bacteria > Bacillati > Bacillota > Desulfitisporia > Desulfitisporales > Desulfitisporaceae > Desulfitispora > Desulfitispora alkaliphila. The sequence goes on along the minus strand of NZ_JBNPXS010000004.1, from coordinate 18,793 downwards.
CAAATGTTACAAACATTGCTTTAGGCGATGCTGGAAGCGGTTTGTTTGTTGACTTGAATAGTTCGGAATTAGCAACAATGAGTGTAGGAACAGATACTATTAATTTCACTGTTGAAGAGGCTACACGAAATATCGCACAATTAAAAAATGCCGACGGTACAGACCTTGCGACTCCTGCAGGAATGTTTACACTAACTAATGACAGTGGAACTACTGTTGTTGATCTTGGTGAGGGTGTAAGCTTTAGCTATGAAGGAGATAACCTTGGAACTGATGGTGGAAGTCATTTCTTCTCAGTAAAAGGCGGTGTTGAAATCTTCGAAGCAACACTAACACAGGTAGGAGAAGGTCAAATAGGAAGTGCTGAGCAATTTGATAAAGGAGATACTATCACCTTTGGAACTACCGGGCTAAGCATAGAGACAGATAATAGTGTAACGAATGGTGCTCAAGCTTCTTTAGAGATAATCGACAGTACAGTAGACAATTCTTTGTCCATGCAAGTAGGTGCAAACCAGGGGCAAAGTTTTGGAGTTGATATTTCAGATATGAGAGCGGCAGCTCTAGGTATATCTGGAACTACAGCAGAAGCAGTTGCTGACGGAATAGGAGAAAAAGCAGCTGGAGCTCAGTTTGTATCTACTAAAAATGTTACAGATGGAACAGATAGCACACAAGCTGAATATGCACTAGATGTTTCTAGTCATGAAAATGCTTCAGCAGCAGTTGAAGTAATTAATCAAGCTATTGAAAAGGTATCAGCAGAAAGATCTAAGCTAGGAGCCTTCCAAAACAGACTGGAGCATACAATTTCTAACTTAGACAACTCTGCAGAAAACCTACAAGCAGCAGAGTCTAGAATTAGAGACGTAGACATGGCGGCAGAAATGATGGAGCTTACTAAGCAAAACATCTTACAACAAGCTTCAACTGCAATGTTAGCTCAAGCAAACCAAGCACCACAATCAGTGCTACAGTTATTGGGATAATTAAATATGTAGGTTCGAATTAATTTGAGCAGTATCATTCTAAAATAGAGGGTTAGGGAGCAATCTCTGACCCTCTTATTACATAAAGGAGTGAATATTAATGCAACTAACTGAAGAACAACAAAAGATAGTAATAAGTAAAATAAACCAAATAATGAAATCGAATAAAAAATGTTTAATTTGCATGGAAGAAAAGTGGACTGTATCTGATAAAATATATGAAATAGGTCAATTTGGATTGACAGGTCAAACTAACAGACAAATGGTTCCAGTTATAACCTTAACATGTAATAGTTGTGGGAATACGATCCTACTAAATGCAATGACCCTAGGTTTTAAGTTTAACAAGACTGAAAATAAAGAAACATAGAAGGAACACATAGGGACGGTTCCTTTGTATTCAACTCTAAAAACCTTTTATAACATCCTAGGAGGCTAATCCGTGCCCAATGAAGAATACCTAAAGCAAAAGCTAGAATGGGTTAAATATAGATTAAAAGTATTAGATGAAATAGAAGCAAAGCTACTTGAAATGCGGGAGCTGGCAGAGCAAGCTAAAGGAGAAGACCTCACCGATGTCGAAAGAGCAAACCTCAACCGCAAAGTACAGCTACTAGAAAAAGAAGTAAACCAACTAGACGATAAGAGCAGAACCTTCTGGCGAGACTGCAACTAAGGAAAGGGAGTTTAAAATGGAGAAGCAAACAGAAGTGATGACAAAAGCAATAGAACTATCCCGAACAGGACTTGAAGGACTAGAGCACATCCACAAGAAAACAATAGAGGGCCAGTTTGAAGAAACAGCTATCCTGTTTAAAGATGTATTCCACGCCTTTACTGAAGTAGAGCAGGCCATTAAACCAATCATTCCTGAATTAGATGAGAATGAAATCGAACCGCTAACCGCATCACTAATAGAAGGATTTAAGCTAATGCTAGCAGCCTACGAAAAAGAGGAAAACATGAGACCAGTGGAAGTAATGCAATTCACACTACTACCTAGGTACAAGAAGTGGCAAGCAGAACTGGAAAAGAGTTTTGCTAAGTATACAGCATCTTAAAAGAAAGGAGCTGATTAAATGGACATAGCAGCCCTATCCATGGGACTAAGCCAAATGCAGCTTAAAAACGAAGTGAGCACATCGGTCCTAAAGAAGGCCATGGGCCAGCAAGGAGCAGGCCTTGAAAAGCTGATGGACTCAAACGCTAAACTAATGGAACAATCGGTTAACCCCCACTTAGGAGCTAAGCTTGATGTGAAGGGGTAAAAGCTCTTAAGAGGGGCTTTTTTTGTCTGCTTTCCACTAATACTAAGAACTTCTGCTAAAACTGCCCTCCTAAAACTCGCTGTTAAAAATAATTCTACAGTAAGTAACCCTAAGTCTCCTCCTAAGTTAGCTGCAGCTAACCTACCCGAAATAACTGACAAATCAATAATATATTATTACCTTGACAGGCCCAGGAAGAGATAAATCAAACCTCTATTTCTGGGCTTAATCTATGTCTAAATCCAAACTTAGGAGGAGATGAAAATGAGCCTAGAAGAAAGACTAATCAAAGAGCCAATGAGAAAGAAGCTAATCCTAGAAGCACTAAAAAGGGAAATAGACCAAGAGGATGATACAGGTAACAGTCAGTGGGTAATGGCTGTTGCAGTAGCACCATTTGAAAGAGATGAAAGAACAGATGACCTAGAAGAAGGAGAGCTACCCACTCACACTGCTAGAGTAATAATAAAAACTGATTGCTCACCCTATGTAGATGGAACAGATGTCTACTTCCATCTAGACCTAGACAAGGGACTAGCTGACTGTCAGCGTTTCGAATACCTGTGGGCCTCCTACGAGCCTAAATTCCACGGAGGAACAGTTGTGGATGCCCTAAACTGGACCTATAAGCTAGCAGACTTATACTACCTAAAACTAGACAATCCATCACAGCTAGAAGTCTGGCTGAACAAGCTAGAGAAAGTAATTCAAGAACTAGATGTAGAAAACCTAGCTGACTACAGCCTAAAATACAATGAGCTTAACCTGTGTCAGTTCTACCAAAGCATCCTAGAGCAAGTCCTGCAAGAAGAATACCTATTAGTCACAGGCAGAGAAGAGCATAGTGGCAGCTACATTCTGACCCTGCACCTAAAAGGAAGACTACCTACTCTCTTTACCTCAAAAGCCTGGTATAACCTAGATGATGTTAAGGCAGAAATAGTAGCTAGTATCCTAAGACCATTAGTAAAAAGCAGACCTCAAGACAAGAGTTAATTTTAACAAAAAAAGCACCATCTCCCTAAACAAATACATAGACATCTACGTATACATCTACATAGACCTCTACGAAGATGTTGATGTAGCCGTTGATGCAAATCTAAAAATAGGGAGCTGATTAAATGAAGAAAATTAAGCTAGCTGAAACTGCCAAGCAGGCCATTGAAAGCAAAAAGAAGTTTAAAAATCAATTTAAAGAACCTAAAGAAACTCAACCAGAAAGCCCCTCACCTCAAGTCCCCCCTACCTCACCAAAAATAGACAATACCCTAGCACCAAAACTACCCTTTGAAGATAGCCATAAAAGGATAACAACCTACCTAGAAAAGTCGCTTCATAGTAAGGTTACCCAACTAAAAGCCACTGGAAAGATTTCGAGCATCACTGCTCTAATTAATCTTGCAGTTGAAGACTACATCAAAAAGCACCACCTGTAGGGCCAGTAGCAGCCTCAGAAACAAGCTGAAAATAAAAAAGTGACCTGACCTACACCTAACCAGACTCGCTAACTTCTTAAAGAAGTCAGCGAGTTTAATTTTTACTAAAATCATTGGGCTGTAAGGGATTGAGGGAAAACAAGTCACTAACCTCAGTCAAAAACAAAAACCAAATGCTGACTAACTAACACCTAGAACAAAAAGTCAGCTAGAACCTGGAGGTGAAGGATGAGTGAAAAATGAGTGCACCAGCAGGGGAATTCCAAAGGCTCGTGAAGTTGAACCCATCAAAAACCCAAAACACATTCAGAAGGTTAAGCAGTACTTGATTGGAAAAGGGAGCAAAAGAGACTACATGCTCTTTGTAATGGGAATTAATGTGGGACTTAGAGCAGGAGATTTACTCTCACTAAAGCTAAAAGATGTGCTTACAGAGAAAGGAATTGCTGATAGTGTCTATATTTACGAAGAAAAAACAGGGAAGCCTAGAGAATTTGTCTTAAACAGCAGTGCCAAAGAAGCAATTAAGACCTACCTGCAAAGCACCTACTCACACAATAAGCCAAATCCTAATGACTACCTCTTCCCCAGTCAAAGAGGTAATACCCACCTTAGTGTAGACTCAGCTAGAAAAATAATCAAAGAAACCCTCAGGGAGCTAAATATAAAAGGTAACTTTGGCAGTCACACCCTAAGGAAGACCTGGGCCTACCAAATCTATATAAATAACGCAGCCAAAAACCCCATGATCCTGCCTACCCTGCAGAAAATGCTAAACCATAGCAGTCAGACCATGACCCTTAACTACATTGGAATTACTAAGGAAGTAATAACAGACATTTATAACTGCATTAACCTATAAGGAGATGATTAGCCGTGAATATAAATATAACGCTACCCCAGGAACCAGTGCTGCAGAGATTTTTTAGTAGAGAGCTGCAGCAGCTGGTGGATAAATACAAAGGCATTTCTAGAGAAAGAGCTAATAAACTAGAGCAATTGTACCAAAGCACCTCCCAAGAAAGCTACCTAACTGAACTAGATCTAGACTTAGCCCTAGAGCTAGCTGAAGAAGAATACCCAGTAATAGCTCTCTACCTCTGGCTAAATGAGCATGACAACCCAATCTCAATAGATACAGCCAAGCAATACATAACAGACTTAGAAATGGAAGGCTACATAGAAACTGATGACTACCTCTTGAAACTCAGGGATGCAGACCTGGAAGACTACACTAGAGACACACTCATAGAGCTGTTAGAAGACAGCTACTATGTAGAAGAATTCTTTGATAAGGAACAGATAGTTGAAATGTGGATAGACAACACCACTAAGGAAGAGGCAGTAGATGAACTAATGAAGATAAGAGAGCCCCATGTGGAGCTGTTGAAGCTAGAGTTTGTAGAAATTTGTATCCTTAATAACCAAGCTGTGCTACTGGCAGCCCTAAAAGAATTCTAAACCTAATAAAGAAAGGACGAAATAAATGAAAAAGCACAATCCAGCTAAAAGAGTAAACATAGTGAGCCTAAAAATGGTCAGAGAAGCAACAGTCCTGTACCAGCAGAGGAAAATAACCTCTCCATCAGATGTGGCATGTCTGATGGAGGAATTTCTTGCTGAAGCAGATAGAGAAAAGTTCATAGTAATTTGCCTAGATACCAAAAACCAACCCACAGCTATAAATGTAGTCGCAATAGGATCCTTAAGTTCTTGCAATGTGAGTGTTAGAGAGGTATTCAAAGTAGCAGTAATTTCTAATTCAGCTAGTATCATAGTATCCCACAATCATCCTAGCGGAAACCCTGAAGCAAGTAGTGAGGATATTGCAATTACTAAGCGACTAGTTGAAGCTGGTGAGGTAATGGGAATACCTGTCCTAGACCACATCATAATTGGCGAGAATAAATTCAAAAGCCTAAAAGAGTTAGGTCACATATAAGAAAGGGGAATTAAGATGAAAATGAGACTAACAACCAAAATTGTAGACTTGATTGCAGAAATCATAATCTTAATTGCGGATAAAAGGGTGAAAAAGTAGGGAGGAAACTTGTTAAGGTAAGCAAGTTTTGTATAACGGACCAATGGAAGCGTTTTAAAAAGCAAGGACTTTGATTTTGAAGAGGACACCCTCTTCTTTTTTTGTACAGAATTCTGTAGTTTAGTAAGTTGTGCTAAATTCTTCTTCTATACGAATGAATAAAATGTTAAAATAGCTGATAGAATTGCAACTAAAATTACCCGGAGGTGATAAGCTATGAAGGTGGAGACAATAAGCTTTGAAGAACTAGCAGAAGGGCTATATTTGGAGGAAAAAACTGTGAGAAGACGCCTTTATAAGCTACTAGATTTTTTAGGAATACATCAAGATGAATTTAAAAATGAGAAGGGAGGCTTAGAGTTTGATAAAGAACTTGCTGAATACATAAGGTGGTTCATTAGTGAGCTAGATACACCATACTTAAAAAACACTTTGCTTAAAAAAGAGACAACCTATGAAGAAGCTAGAGAATTTCATGACCAGTTGTTGCAAAAAGCGGAAGAATTTAATGAACCTCTTAGAAGTCAAGCAATAAAATTAGCCGAAGACGCTATGATGTATAAGGTAAACTCACTATATGATGAAACAATGAAAAGAGTTAATAAAGCCGTAAGTATAGTTAATCAATTACCAGTTAAAAAGAGGGTTGAAGTAATTAAAAGTTTGCATGAGCCCTTAGATAACTGGATTGAAGAGCTAGAATGTCTACTAGAGGAAACGGACCAAGGAGCCTAAATAGGGCTCTTTTTTTTTTGTTTGTCAATGACATTTTTTTTGATTTTTTCTGTCAGTGCTATTCATAGAGTTGTGAGTTAAGATGAATTCAGAACAGCAAGGAGGTGATGCCAGCTACAACTGAATAAGAGTTCTCTCACAACAGAGTATGCCATGACGAGCGAAAGCTTGAGCGTACCAGAGACCGGGGTCTGTCGAAGGACAGGCTTGTGGGAAAATGGGAGAAGAGATAGATACTGTAGAAGAATTTGATTACAAGGTAAGTTTACTAGAAGAAAGGCTAGCGAAAATGCTGGAGAAAGGTGGAATAAATGATTACAGCACCGTACCTACTTTCATTCCATCTGATGATTAAAAAAAGGAGTCGATTGCTGGAACAATCGACCCAATCTAATTAATGAATTATGTTACTTATATAATATCAGAAAAGCATCAATGTGTTAAGAAATTTTTAGCTGCAGCTAATTAAATAATACTAAGGGGGATTTACCACCATGACCATTAATGAGACTCAATGCAGAACCTACCTGAAAAAATTGTTTGCTCAAACGGAATTAGTTAACAGCTATATAAAAGTTGGAATTAATAACAGGAAAGCTAACTTCTACAAACAAGAGTTTTTCGAAATAGATGAAGATTTTAACAAGACATTTGACGAAGCCGTAAAGTTTGTACAGAAAAACAGCAACTGTGACATATACATTTGCCCCAATACTTTTAACAAACCAGATGGCAAAAAAGAGAATGTAAACTATGCAATTTCTATGTATGCAGATTACGATGAATTTGAGGGCCAGGAATTGAAGAGTATGCCTGAAAAAGATCGTGAAGTCTGTAAGGGGAAAATAATAGCGGAATTAAAAACGCTCAAGATTGAGCCCACAACCATTGTTAGCTCAGGTAATGGCGTACAGGCATACTGGCAGCTAACAGAAGTAATTAATGCACAAGAGCGGGCAAGAGTAATCGAAGCGGTTTCGAAAAGAATAGCGAAACTAGCAGATAGGTTTCAAGGGGATATGGCAGTTACAAATATAGCTCATATGCTCAGAATGCCAGGGACCAACAATATGAAGGATCCTGAAAATATAAAGCCATGTGAAACTATTTGGGAAGAAGACAATCTTTACGACTTGGAGTACCTGATTGAGGTTTTAGAGATTGATGAAAAAGAGCTAGTTGTAAACCAAAACCCCTCTGAAGGGACCATGAGTGATACATATAAGCAGTTAGGTGTTTTAGCGAAAGACTTGAAAGAAGAGGCTAGTAAATGCGACTTCTTAAACCATTTATCTGGAAATCCGACAGAGCAAAACTACTTCCTGTGGCTTCACCTAGCCATTAACCTAGCAGTCTTTGGTGAGGATGGGAGAGTAATATTCCACAAAATTAGTGAAAAATATCGTGGATACAGTAAAGCAGAGAGTGAAAAAATCTTCAACGATACCTTAAGAAATGTTGAGGGTGGTAAATATACGCCTTCTAAGTGCACCACCATTGGCGAGGCAGGGTTTCAATGCTCGAAAAACTGTAAACAAACAACCCCGGCAGGAATGATTTTAAGTAACTTAATGAAAAAAGGCAAGGGTTATAAAAGGAAGAATAATGAAATTAATATAACTGATGAAATTGAAAACTTGTTTTCTAAAGAAGATGAGATTGAAGACTTGAAATTATTGGAAAATTTTATTGAAACTAAACTTAATCAAGTGGATGCTTCTATAGCAATGAAAGAAGCTTTTCTTAGAAAAGCTTTATCAAAATTAAATATCCCGGAAAGGGGCAATTTTTCGGCCCTTAAAAAGCAAATCAAAACAGATACTAGCGAACAAGCTAAAGAGAACTTGTTTGTAAAAATAGGAGAGGAAATTTTAGAAGAACACGAGTTAGCCTATATTGGGGAAGAATTTTATACTTACCGAGCTGGTTGCTGGAAGAAATATGATGGTAACATTAATCAGGTAATTCTAGATAAAATTGCCGACTGGTACACTAAGGATAACTTAAATAATATTAATTTCTATCTTAAAACAAAGAGCTACATAGATGTTAGCAAAATTAACAGGCAGAGAGAGAAGAACATGATTTGTCTTGACAACGGGATGTTAAAGATGAATTCAGACGACAGACCTTCATTACTTGCTCATGACAAAGATTACTATGCCTTAAATCAAGTAAACATTAAGTACGAACCCGATGCAGAATGCCCTAAATGGGAAAGCTTTCTAGAGGAAACCTTTAGCCTGCTAAACCCTGAGGATAGAGAATTAAGCATTAGTGCACTTCAAGAGTGGTTTGGTTACTGTCTAATAGCAGGAAATGATTTTCATAGAATGATGTTCTTAATTGGCAAGTCACGAACAGGTAAAGGGGTAATCTTAGATATCCTCTCAGCACTGTTGGGGGAAGAAAACATCTCTGCCATGGCAATCGGGCAGATTGACAAGGAGTTTAATGCAATCAACCTGTTTGACAAGCTAGTTAACATCGGCCCGGAAATAGGACAAAATGAGAAGTTTAATGTAGCCTTTGTAAAATCGGCTCTAGGTGAAGATTTAATCTCTGGGAGATACCTGCACAAGAACTTAGTCTCCTTTAGAAACAATGCTAAGTTCATGTTTGCGTCAAATCATGTCCCAATAATATTAGATAGTTCTGATGCCATGTATGAGAGGGCCCTATGTATACCGATGAACAAAGTAGTGCCTAAGAAAAAGCGCAATTATAAGCTTAAGGATGAATTGAAGGCGGAGCTTAGTGGTATTTTGAACTGGGCTATAGAAGGGCGAAAACGGCTTTATGAAAGAGAAAGATTTATAGAGAGTCCCTCCATGCAGAAATTAAAATACTCAATCAAAGAGAAAAATAATAGTGTTCTCCACTGGTTTAACAGTGAAGTGGCAGAGTTAGAGCGAGACGGTGAGTATATCCTGCTAAAGCAGTGCTTGGATAGATATAGAGACTTTTGTTATGAAGAACAAATTAAACCCCTTGCCAGGGGAGCATTTAAAAGAGAGTTAGGCAATATCCCCAATGTAAGAGTTGAGAGACCCACTAGACCAAACCAGGACTGTGTTTTCATTGACTGGGAGGCCACTGATACAGCCGGAGAAACTGAAAAAAGTTCTGACCTCCCTAGCACTAGAAGTGAGATGAAAATAAAAATCAATAATAATTCTAAAAAAGTAGATGTTAAGTCCGAAAAAATTTCAGAATTTCCGACTAAAGAAGCAACTGAGATTGAGCAATTTGTTGAAAGCATTATTACTAAAACTGATTCAAAAAGAGATGTGTTTGTTTAAAGCACATCTCTCTTTACCAAATTTAACTTGAGGGGGAAGATGTCATGGCTAATTATATATATGTTACTAAGGATGAAACTCTAAAAAAATCAATAGAGAAATACTCAGACTCTGAGGTGATTGGAGTTGACATAGAAACCATGGGGAAAGATCCCTTATGTCCTAGAAAGGGTGAGATTAGACTTTTGCAAATTGCAGTGGAAAAGTCACCAGTAATGATTGTAGATTGGACCAAAATTTCAGACGAGGGGAAGCAGGTAGTAAAAGAATTTTTGGAGAGACCAACAGTTAAAGTATTTCACAATGCCAAATTTGACTTAAAGTTCTTATTTAATGAAGGGATTAACTTGCAGGAGTATATATTTGATACCTATTTAGCAGCTGGTGTGTTGACACTAGGGCGAAAGAACCCAAAATTAAGCTTAGAGAGTTTAGTGGAAAAACACTTGAAAATTAAGTTAGACAAAGAGGAGCAAAAGAGTAACTGGGCTAGAGATCCTCTAACTGATGAGCAATTAAAATATGCTGCAATCGATGCCTCTGTCCTTCTTCCACTGAGACAAAAATTAACTGCTGAACTGGAAAACTCAGACTTGAAAGAAACAGCAAAGCTTGAGTTTGAAACGATACCAGCAATTGTCCAGATGGAGCTAAACGGTGTAGGAGTAGACAAGGAAAAACTAGCCTTACTAAAGGAGAACTTGCAGCAGGAAAAGGAAGCATGCTTAGACAGTTTAAGAGCTCACTTTCCCCAGGATATTAATTTCAATAGCCCTAACCAACTCTTACAGGCATTAGGGGAAAAAGGTATAAAGATTACCTCTACAAAGCATGAAGAGCTTTCTCAAATTGCTCCTAGGTATGAAGAGGTGAGCTTAATTCTCAAGCACAAAGAAATAGAAAAGCAGCTTCAGTTTGCTAAAAAAATCCCTGAATGTGTAGATGTGAGCACTAGTAAGATTTACTCCAACTACTTTCAATTAGGGGCTGCCACTGGGAGACTATCCTGTACTGATTTTAACCTACAACAGGTACCTAACAGAAGGGAATTTAGAGATTGCTTTGTTCCTGACAAGGGGAATGTTCTGGTAGTAGCTGACTACTCTCAAATGCAAATTAGAATAGCTGCTGAAATTAGCAAGGACTATGAAATGATTGAAGCGTACCAAAGAGGAGATGACCTCCACAAGCTAACAGCTTCATTAATTAGTGGTAAGAGTGTAGATGAAGTTACAAAGGAGATGAGAACTGCTGCTAAAGCCTTGAATTTTGGAATGCTCTTTGGGATGGGAGCAGCAGGATTGGTCAAATATGCCTGGAGTAGCTACAATGTGAAATTAACTGAACAAGAAGCAAGTGAGTTCATAGAGAAGTTTTTTAAGAAGTACTCAGGGCTTAAACATTGGCAGAAAAAAGAGGGCAGAAAGAAAACAAAAGAGTCAAGAACATTAGGCAACAGACGCAGGTTGTTTGATGAAGAAGCAAGGTATACCCAATTAGTTAATAACCCTATCCAAGGCAGTGAGTCGGATATTCTGAAAAAAGTATTGAGTTTTTTACCTACAATATTTAATGGAACATCAGCAAAAATAATTGCCTGTGTTCACGATGAAATTATAATTGAATGTGAGGAAGCTGAGGCTGAGAAAATAGCTGTAATGCTACAAGTTGCAATGGAAAAGGTTGGTGAAAAGTATTTGAAAGAAGTACCGGTTGTAGCTGAAGCCATTATAACTACAAGCTGGGCTGAAAAATAGTTAGTTAGACTGTCTGAAAGTCGGAAAAATGATGTAAAACAAAAGTGGTTTGACCTAGAATTAAGAGATTTTGCACTAATTTTTAATACAATCCTCTCGAAAAAAATTAAAATATTTTTCAGAATTTCCGACTTTCAGCAGTAACTATTCAACCCCTTGTGATTTTTAATGTCTGAAAAAATTCGGGAAAACGGAAAATACTATGCTGATGCAGTAGAACCCTGGAATGAGGTAACTTATAAATATATATTATAATCCTGATACTACCACGATCAGGTGAAGGGAGCTGACTAAATGTTACTATCTAAAGCCTTAGGTCATTACAAGGATTACTTAGAAGGGACCGATAGAAGTCAAAGAACTATTGAAGGATACTTACAGGACTTAACCTTTTTCAGCAAATGGCTAAAGGAGAAGTACAACTGTCCCGCTTATTTAGAGGATATTACTTTAGATGATATTGAAGATTTTCTCAGGATGCTAAAGGATGAGCGGAACTACAAAGCAGCTAGTAGAAGGAGACTCTTAGCTGCAATTAAAATGTTTTACAAGTTTGCTCACAAGAAGGAGCTCTGTCCTGAAGATGTTACATTGCAGGTAGAGCCTATCAAAGTAGTGCCTAAGGAGAGAGACTACTTGACTGAGGAAGAAGTTAGAGAATTTGTAGGTGCAGTTGAGAGCAGGCTCTGTCAAGTTGTGATTTACACTATGTTCTATGCAGGTCTTAGGGTATCAGAATGTGTCAATCTCAAAGTAGATGATGTAAATCTAGAGAAAAAACTAATTAAAGTAGTCCAAGGAAAGGGTGCTAAGGATAGAGTTGTTCCAATTAACACGAAGCTTTTAAGTGTGTTTGAGGACTATGAGAAGTGGAGAGTGGACTCAGAATACTTCTTTGCATCAGAACAAACAGGAAAATTTTCTAAGGTAAGAATTGAAGCTATTGTTAGAGAAACTAGAAAAAGATTAGGATTAGAAAAGCAAATTACACCTCATACTTTTAGGCACTCATTTGCCTCTCATCTAGTCAAAAAGCAGGTTAATATTGTGTCAATCTCTAAGTTGATGGGGCATAGTGACATTAAAGTAACCTCTGTTTACACTCACGCAGGGTTAGATATGTTAGAAGAAGCAGTAGCAATGATGTAGCTTTAAGTGCAAAAGCTGCTAGAAAGGGGGCTATTATGGCTATTGAATCAATGGACTTAGGCAATCAGGAAAAAGTAGATTATATTATCCAGGGAATAGATGAAGGAAAAGACCGGGAACAGCTAGCTAAGGATTTAGGCTATAAGAACTACAAGAGTATGGATATGTTTGTAAGGAGGCAGGGGTACTCTTGGGATAGGCATCTGAAGAAGTACTTCTTACCAGAGGAGAGGGAATTTCAAAACCCCTCTCCACAAGGCAAGGTGAGAGAGGTTATTCACTGTTTTGACAGGTTAGGTCCTGATCCCAAGAGAGTATCTAAGGAAGTAGGATTTAAAGACCACAGGGAATTAGCTCTTTATATGAAGTCAAAAGGATATTACTGGGATGATGATTTAGGTAATTACAAATGTAATGGTGAGGTGGCAGAGGAAGAAGTAGGTAGTATTTCAGAAGATGACTTCAATCAACCTGTAGTTAAACTAGCTGAAACAAAACAAAATGCCAGCTTTACTGAATATGAAGAATTACTATCCTACCTATGGGAGCACCAAGAAGAACTGAAGAATTTGATAGTTTCAAGTAGAGAGAAACAAGAAATAGGTCAGGTTCCCAGGTACACCCTTTCTGGGCATCCTATAACTAAATCTATCTACATGCAATCATCATTAGCTCAGATGATTACAGACTTCAGCAAGGAGAAAAATATTAAGCAAAACGACTTAGTAGCTACTGCACTGATTGAATTTTTCAAGAAATATGGTTACAAGCAGGAAGTAGAAATATTACTAAAGAAATAGTTAAGAGCTCTCTAAATATGGTAAAATATAAGTATAGAAGAAATCTAGTTACAGGAAGTGATTAAATGAAAATGCTAAGCCCTTTGAACGATTTCGTATTTAAAGCACTATTTGGGAGAGAAGATGCTACAAGTAAGCAATTGCTTATAGACCTACTAAATGATACCCTAAGAGCTAAGGGGGAGGACTTAATTGTAAGCATACAGTATCTCAATCCATTCAACTATAAAGAGCACGAATTTGACAGACTATCAGTATTAGATATTAAGGCACAAACGGAAAAAGGAGAACGAGTAAACATTGAGGTTCAGGTAAAACCAGAGGTAAGCTATAGAAAGAGAAGCCTCTACTACTGGGCAAGAACCTATGCAGAAACAATAGGAGAAGCAGAGCCCTATGAAGAACTTAAAAAGACAATAGTTATTAACATCATGGATTATGAAGCTATTAGTGAAAGCAAGAAACTCCACACTCACTTTAAACTATTAGAAAGAGAAGAATATTTCACCTTAACAGAAGACCTGCAAATTCACTATTTAGAAGTACCTAAGCTGACAAAAGACATAGAAGAACTAGAGGGAATAGAGCTATGGATTGCCTTTCTAAAAGAAGCCGGGAGGGTAGGTAATGAGGAGAAAATTGAGAAATTGAAAAGGAGGAGTGAGAGTATGAGCAAAGCAATAGAGTCACTAGAAACAGTTAGTGCTGATGAGAAAATGCTAGAAGCCTATAGAGCTAGAGAAAAGGCTAGGAGAGATGAAATTTCTAAAATTGCTTATGCTGAGAAGCAAGGAATCAAGCTGGGTAAGATTGAAACAGCAGAAAAAGCTTTTAGGAATGGTGCAAATCTAGCTTTTGTAGTAGAAATTACAGACTTACCACTGGAGAAATTACGAGAAATAGAGGAAAAAGTCAAATCAGAACAAAGCAACTAACTTGTAGTTGTAAAATACATTACATTATAGAGAAAAACATTGTAAAACCTAGGGCCTATGGCTTTAGGTTTTCTTTTTTTAGTTTCAGCTATGGAAACTTCAGCTTAGGAAAAGTTGCTTTTGTTTCTCTTGTTTTCCACAAATGGAACTAGCAACAAGGTCCTAGACTGTTTGATTTGCTTAGGATTGTGGCTAGGAAGTTTTAGGAAGCACAACAACAATTGGGCGTTATCTATCGTCAGTTGGGCATGGCACAGAACCGTGGTGCTAACTCGATGGAAAAACTATCTTCAGGATTTAGAATTAACAGAGCTGGAGACGACGCAGCAGGACTAAGTATTAGTGAGAAAATGAGAAAATGAGAGGACAAATTAGAGGTCTTAATCAAGCTTCAAGAAATGCTCAAGATGGTATTTCACTTATTCAAACAGCTGAAGGTGCATTAAATGAGACTCACTCTAATAGACCACGTGATAGACCACGTGATAGACCCCGTGATAGACCACGTGATAGACCCCGTGCCTGACACCGACTTATCGTGCGGCCGGGCAAGGTCGTGTAATTTAACGGGTGGAACTCCCGTCTGGAAAGGCTAAAGCCAAGCCACCAGTAGCGAGTCATGGAGGCGCATAGGCAACTATGCGCTTTAAGCGTTGACAGTTAGATAATAGGCCTGAAAGTGATTGAGCCTCGAAACGGTGTAATTGAGAAGGTCGACGGAGTGACAAGGCCGGAAGACAACATTACACTGAACGATAATTGGCGAGTCCAGTGAAACTTCTCCGGGGTCTAAGAGCCAGGCATGTTATACAATGATTACACGGTAACCCGGGAGACCCTGCAAGTCCTCCAGTAGTATGGAGTATGGTATACAAACTTTAACCAGTGAGGAAACCAAATAACTAGCAGGGAGTCGGATTGCTGAATAGTACTAATGACGCAGGGTAATGCCTGAAGAGGGAAGGCAGCAACAGTCCTATGACGCTTGTCGAGGACACATCAACTACACACAGGGGTAGATAATAATGATGGAAACTAAATTGATAAGCATAGCAAAACGAGCAAAACAATATCCAAAAGAACCGTTCACAGCTTTATATCATCACATAAATGAGGAATTGCTGAGGGAGTGTCACCAAGAACTACCAGCTAACAAGGCCACGGGAATAGATGGGGTTACTAAGAAAGCATATGAAGAAAATCTGACAGAAAACCTTAGTAGCTTAGTAAAACGCTTAAAGAACCATCAGTACAAACCCCAACCTGTAAGAAGAGTAAACATTCCCAAAGCAGACGGCAAAAGTAGACCTTTAGGAATTCTCATATACGAGGACAAATTAGTCCAGCTAGCATTAAACAAAATTATAGAACCCATCTTTGAAGAGCGCTTTCTAGACTGCTCCCATGGGTTTAGACCCGGTAGAAACTGTCATGATGCACTAAAACAACTACACCAGATTATACAACGCGGGAAAACCAACTACATAGTAGATGTTGATATCAAAGGGTTCTTTGACAATGTAGACCACCAGTGGCTGATGAGATGCCTAGAGCAAAGAATTAAAGACCCTAACATTAAAAGACTAATAGTGCGCATGCTCAAATCAGGAATCATAGAGAACAATCACTGGGAGCCCAGCACAAGAGGAACAATCCAAGGAGGTAACATATCACCATTATTTGGGAACATATACCTGCACTATGTACTGGACCTTTGGTTTGAATTAGTAGTTAGGAAGAATTGCCGTGGGGAAGCCAAAATGGTTCGATACTGCGATGACTTTATCTGCTGCTTTCAATACAAGGAAGAAGCAATCCAGTTCTATCAAGAGCTTAAACAGCGATTGGCTAAGTTTGGTCTAGAAATCTCTACAGAGAAAAGCAAAGTGTTAGCCTTTGGGAGATTTGCAGCACAAAAGTGTTACAGAGAAGGCAAGAAAAAGCCTGACACCTTTGACTTTCTTGGCTTTACCCACTATTGTAGCCAAGGTAGAAATGGTAATTACCGAGTCAAACGCAAAACCAGTCGCAAGAAATTTAATGCTAAAGTCAAAGCATTCAAAGAATGGATAAAAGAATTCAGAGCACTAGACCAAGAACTAGTACACAAAACAACACAAAAGAAACTAATTGGACATTACAGATACTACGGCATTACCGATAACATCAAAATGCTGCAAAGCTACAAATATGCCATCACTAAACTATTGTTTAAATGGCTTAATAGAAGAAGTCAGCGACGAAGTTACACCTATGAGAAATTTAATCAATACTTGAAATGGAACCCTTTGCCAGAACCCAAGATTTATGTGAACATTTATGGATAAGCCAGTAGCGAACCATAGGATTGAGGAGCCGTGTGCGGGAGTTCCGCAAGCACGGATCTGGGAGGGGTGCAGGTACAATCGACGCCGTTGAGAGGCCTGCATCTACTCGACAACTTATTTATTTTCACACCTAACAAAATAAGATAGGTTTGTTGGGAAAAGGAGGCTAACTCATGCCCATCGAAGAATACCTAAAACAAAATGTGAATTGTCAAATTAAATTTCCTGAAATTTTCACAATAAAGTAGGTCTAAAAACTAGTGCAAAGTGACAATTATTCATATTAGATTAGTGGTTAGCGGTAGATTTTTCATATTGTCACATTAAATTGGGAAAAGAAAAAGCGGCTATAAAGCCGCTCATAAAGCTGGCTGTTGACAGAAATTGTGGCATCGTGCTTCACTTTTCGTTTTTCTCTTTTTAGAAACAAAGGCTTTAAAATATTAGGATTATCGATAACCTTGACTTCAATCATTTGAGACATGAATTTATCTAGTGGAGTCATCCCTAAAGAGCTATGAACCTTTCGGTGATAATCAGACTCAAGCCAGATCCAGAATTTTCTGTTCAGGGTATCGAGGGAAATTAAGTCACTCTCCTCAAGCAGGGGAAGAAATCGTCTTCTCACCGTCAGGAAAAAGCGTTCAATCTTGCCCTTATTATGTTAATCTTTACATAATAAGGGTTATGTTAATACTTCCGTTATGTAAAAAGATATGCGGAAATCCTTTATACTAATGATAAATACAGCAATACTCTTTACATAATGTACAGGTTATGATATCCATAAATCAATATACTTTGAGGAGGATTGATTTATGGAAAAAGAGATTAGGAAACTTGTCGAGCTTTGTGAACAGGAACTGACCAGCCGTGAGTACACATTTAACCGCCACAGAATTATAAGTATGACATGGGAGGATTTGATCCAATGGATGGCACAAAGAGAATACGATATCTTTGATGAATGTATTGGCTTTAAATACTGTGATGAAACCTTTGGTTCTCGTGATTTGTCCGGGATCCAAAAGAAAGACCAACTGCCATTGCGAGCCATACGCATGCTCATCTCTTATCAGAAAGAAGGTGATTTTGAATTCAGAACACCTTCGGTTCTGCGTTCATTTTCAGGACAGTCTGGTCAACTCATGGAAACCTATCTTACTCATCTTCGGGAAAATGTTTGTCTGAAGAAGGCCACCATTTCAAACAAACGCCATTACCTTTATTACTTCAACAACTATCTGGAAAAGAATACTATTGCACTTAAAGATGTCAACGCAGACATGATCGCTGACTTCTATTGCTGCCAAAACTATTCACTGGCCTCTAAACACAACTGCAATTCGACACTCAAATTGTTTCTACGCTATGCCTACGATTCGGGCATGACTGATCAGGACAACTCCATCCACATCTTGCCGGACTCATACAAAAAACAACGAAAAATTCCAACGACCTACCAAGAAGAAGAAATCCACCGAATCCTTAAGGCTGTTGAGCGAGCATCCGCAATAGGTAAAAGAGATTATGTAATTCTGCTGCTAGCATCTGAATATGGCTGGAGAAGCTCCGATATTGTGAATCTCAAGTTCGAACAGATTGACTGGGACAGGAACACTATTTCTTTAAGTCAGCAAAAGACTAGCAGTGCAGTCATATACCCACTCCTTTCATCCGTTGGAAACGCCATTATTGATTACCTAAAGCATGGCAGACCACAGACAGAGGAACCAGAGATTATCGTTTCCTGTGAGACAGGCAAACGGGGAAAAAAATTGAGCAGACCGACGGTTCATTCTATTGTTAGTAAATATATGAAACGAGCTAACATCCGCCATTGGCAGCAAAAAAAGCACGGTCCTCATTCATTGAGGCATAGCCTCGCTACCAATATGCTGAAAAAGAACGTTTCTCTCCCCATCATTAGCACCGTTTTGGGCCACCAGAACACAGAAACAACCAATGGGTATCTTTCGTTGGATTTCAGCAGTTTGAAACAGTGTGCGCTTCCTACCCCAGGTCTTAAAACTGGTTTTTATGAGGAGTAGGAC